>JBEBDF010000010.1:0-45860 GCA_041157105.1 Bacteroidota bacterium
GTAAGGTATTTACACTCATACCTACATAATCTGCGTTAATAGGCAGATCACGGTTATAAATACGGTCAATTAAGACACATAATTCCACTTTAGCAGGTCTCCCAAAACTATTCATCGCATCCAGCGCTGCCCGAACCATACGGCCAGTGGCTAGCACATCATCTACTAAAATGACGCGTTTATTTTCGATGAGGAAGGGAACATCCGTTGAATTAGGGGATACCGTTTCTCTGCGGCGGTAGTCGTCGCGGAAGAAGGTAGCATCTATTTTTCCTACGCTAGGGGCTTTTTCGAGGTGTTTGCTAAGTTCTTTGGCTATTCGTTCAGCAAAGAAAATACCGCGAGGCTGAAGGCCTAGGATAACTGTTTCAACGTCTCTAATTTGATTTTCAATGAGCTCTTGACACAACCGAGAGATGGTTATTTCAAGTAATGGGCTTGATAAAATCAGCTTGCGAGTCATTGTTGCAAAGATATCAAAATTTTATTTAAAATAGGGCTTGATTTGGGTCAAAATCAGGCAGTACTTGGTCTTTATCTGATACAATTGGGTTCTCTACTCCCCATTCAATGCCTAATTGAGGATCATTCCAGCGAATACCTGATTCTGCTTCTTTATTCCAAAAATTGGTGCATTTGTAGACGAATATAGTGTCTTCTAAAGCAATAAATCCGTGTGCAAAACCGATGGGAACATATAACATATTCCCTTTATCTGCATCTAGAACAAATTTTTCATGTTGGCCAAAGGTAGGGGAGTCCTTACGTAAATCTACCACCACATCTAATGCTTTACCCGTCATGACGCGCACTAATTTGCCTTGTCCGTTCGGATTGTGTTGAAAATGCAAGCCTCTTAATACGCCTTTCGTCGAGAAGGAATAATTATCCTGCACAAAATCTTGCGGGATTCCATTCGCCGCAAAACGCTTTTGGTTATAGGATTCATAAAAATAACCGCGCTCGTCGTGAAATTTAGTGGGTTTGCACTCAATGACTCCTGATAAACGATGTGTAATGAATTCCATAAATTGTTTTTTGGCAGGGAAAGGGATAGATTTGTGGCAAAATTAATCCTATTTTCCTTCTTTCACATGAATTCAGCGGAATTAATTAAGCAAATTGAACAAAAAAAATCCTTCCTGTGCGTAGGCCTGGATACGGACATGAAGCTAATTCCGAGTCGATTCAAGACGGAAAAAGATCCGATTTTTGCCTTCAATAAGGCTGTTATTGATGCTACATTACCCTACACGGTAGCCTATAAACCCAATATTGCGTTTTATGAGGCCTTAGGACCTGCTGGTTGGGAGAGTTTGCAGAAAACAATGGAATACATGCCTAAGGAGGTCTTTTCCATTGCGGATGCAAAGCGAGGTGATATCGGAAATACAGCCACTAAATATGCCCAAACCTTTTTCGATCCCTCGCATGCTGGGTTTGATTTTGATTCGGTTACCGTGGCACCCTACATGGGTGAAGATTCTGTGACTCCCTTTTTGCAATTTGAAGATAAGTGGGTAATTCTTTTAGCCTTGACTTCGAATGAGGGAAGCTATGATTTTCAACGAATCACTGATGAAAAAGGAGTTCCTTTGTACGAAAAAGTGATGCGCAAAGCCTTGGAATGGGGCACAATGGACCAAATGATGTTCGTGGTAGGCGCTACTCATACCGAGTTGATCGCGAAAATAAGAGCGATAGCACCTGACAATTTCTTCTTAGTTCCTGGAGTAGGAGCACAAGGTGGAAGTTTAGCGGATGTGGCGAAGTTTGGTATGAATAAAAAGGTAGGATTACTGGTTAATTCATCCCGTGGAATTATCTATGCAGGCGATGATACGGCTGTTTCTGCTGCGAGAGAGGCGAAAAAAGTGCAAGAGGAAATGAATCAACTACTAGATCAATATTATAAATAACATGGAATTAAGCATCGGAACCCCAGCCTTATTGTTCTCAACCGTTTCCTTGTTGATGATCGCTTTCACGAATCGATTTATGTCGATGGCTTCGTTAATTAGGGGCTTGCATGAAAAATTCCAAAAGAACCCGGATGATTCGATTCGGATGCAAATTGATAATCTTCGTTTACGGATGAAGTTGATTCAGCGCATGCAAATTATCGCGATAATTAGCTTGATTTTGAGCGTAGTGTGCATGTTTCTACTATTTATGAATCAACAACTCATTGCGCGATGGTTTTTCGGGATAGGACTTTTAGGGATGAGTATATCTTTAGCACTGAGTGCTTGGGAGATTACTATTTCGACCAAAGCACTAGAAGTCGAGCTTTCAGATATGGAAGAAATCATCAATAAAAGGAAATAGTACTATTTTTTAACTGAATAGTAAAAAAATATCTTAAAATATTTTCCGCCTATAAATTATTTACTATTTTTGTATAAAATAATTACATTTCATACAAACGAAGATTTTAAATGACTTCGGTCATTAAAAATACTACTTAGGCGGATTGAATAAAGGCTCGGAATTTTTCTGAGTCTTTATTGTTTTTAGACATTTCGAGTCATTATGCCTTTAAAATGAGCGCAGAAAGAGGAGGGAGGTTAATAGCGATTGAGAATGCTTTCCCTTGCCAATTGATTTCTTCCGTCATGGTAGCTCCAGAAACTGGGTAATTACTTCCACCAAATTCGTGCTTATCCGAGTTGAATAGGGTCTTCCAAATCCCAGGAAGCGGAACTCCTATCCGGTATCCATCACGTGGTGCAGGGGTTAGGTTCAAAATCACGATTACTTGCTGTTTAGCCGATTCTCCTTTTCGGATATATGAAATAACCGAATTACTTTGGTCATTCGATTCGATCCATTCAAAGCCTTCGTATTCAAATTGTTTGCTATAAAACGCCGGCTCAGAACGATAAAGTTTATTTAAAGCTTTTACGGTTTCTTGAATTCCTTTGTGAGAATGATGCTCGGTCAGGTGCCAATCGAGGCTCTGAGTATGGTTCCATTCTTCTCTTTGGCCAAATTCCCCACCCATAAACAATAAATGAGAGCCCGGATGGGTGAATTGCTCCGCTAATAACAAGCGAAGATTCGCGAATTTTTGCCAATCATCCCCTGGCATTTTATTCAATAAAGAACCTTTTCCATAGACCACTTCGTCATGCGAAAGTGGTAGGCAGAAGTTCTCTGTAAAGGCATAGATAAGCGAGAAAGTCAATTCATTCAGGTGATGCTGACGATAGATCGGGTCTTTTTGGAAGAATCGAAGGGTGTCATTCATCCAGCCCATCATCCATTTTTGGCCAAAACCCAAACCTCCCATAAACACCGGCTTCGTCACCCCAGGGAAACTGGTAGACTCTTCAGCAATCATCTGAATATGCGGGAATTCCGCATAAATATGGCTATTCAAGTCTTGCAAGAAGGAAATAACCTCGAGGTTGTGGTTACCTCCAAACTGATTCGGTTCCCACTCACCGTCATTTCTTGAATAATCTAAATAAAGCATCGAAGCCACTGCATCCACGCGCAAACCATCGACATGGTAGCGATCGCACCAGAAAAAGGCATTGGATAGCAAGAAAGAGCGCACTTCATTCTTACCGTAGTCGAAGATATAGGATTTCCAATCCGGGTGATAGCCTCTTTTCGGATCTGGATGCTCATATGTACTGCCACCATCAAAATTAAATAAACCGTGTGCATCACCCGGGAAGTGGGAGGGAACCCAGTCTAAAATCACCCCGATTTCTGCCTGATGAAAAGCTTCCACTAAGCGCATAAAGCCTTGTGGATCACCAAAACGTGCCGTAGGAGCAAAATATCCAGTAATCTGGTATCCCCAAGAAGGATCATAGGGATATTCCATGATGGGCATGAATTCCACGTGCGTGAAGCCCATTTCTTTGACGTAATTTACTAGCTTTACTGCTAAATCGTCGTAGCTTAAGTAATCATTTTCCAAGGTCTTCATCCAAGAGGCTAAATGTACCTCATAGATAGACATAGGAGCATTTAAGGCATTCTTAGCGCCTCTAATCTCTTGCCATTTGGTGTCTTTCCACTCTTTATAGGTATTCCAAACGATACTCGCTGTCTTAGGTGGTGCCTCGCAATACAAGCCCATCGGGTCTAGTTTCTCCAGATATTCCCCACCTGTGGTCTCAATGCCATATTTATAGGTTTCCCCCGTTCTTACTCCCGGAATGAAACCTTCCCAAATGCCGGATGAGTCCCATCGAGGAAATAAAGGATGAGAATGGTGATCCCAGAAATTAAAATTTCCAGTCACAAAGACATTTGAAGCGTTAGGCGCCCAAACTGCGAAAAAGGTTCCAACGACTCCTTCGTGTTCGATTTCGAATGCCCCTAATTTCTCATAAAGTCTTGTATGTTTGCCATTTAAGAAAAGGGCAATATCAAAATCTGTCAGTCTGGAATAGGTGTGTACGTTCGCCATAAGTGGTTATACTTCAATGTTTAGGCTAAAATAGCGAAAATAAATTAGAAAATTATTAGTCTTTTTCGACTGGTAGTTTTGAATATAAAAGGGAAAACCATACCTTTGTGCCACCAAAATAAATAATGGTCCGTTCGTCTAGGGGTTAGGACACGTCCCTTTCACGGATGAAACACGGGTTCGATTCCCGTACGGACTACTTCGGTAGGCAAAAAACCACACGGGACGTGTGGTTTTTTTGTTTTATAATGACTTCTTTTGTTCTTCAAACTCATTGTTTGCTCCTTGAATAAGTTAGTAACTCTTTTTTTTATCTTATTTGTGTTTTCTTCTTCAGCTCAGCATATAGCAAGACTGCGCGCAGAAGATAATTTCGATTATTTATTAACCGATACACTTGAGAAATCCTGGGATGAAAGATTAAAATTTATGCCCCTTTTTTCAGGCCTTAAAGTCAGTGTAGGCGGAGAATGGAGAGAACAATACCAAAATTATACACACGCTAATTTTGGCCAAATGCCCGCCAGCTATACAGAGGAGAGTCCTCATCAGTGGCTTCACAGGTGGTTGTTACATGCTGATTTACAGGTTAATTCTCGATTTCGGATTTTTACGCAGTTGAATAACACGGTGCGCTTTTGGAATCCAAATCCTATTTTATCCCAGGTGGAGCAAAATTTATTGTCCGTGCACCAAATTTTTGGAGAATATAAATTAAATCAAAATGTAAGCCTGAGGGTAGGAAAACAAGAAATTCAGTTTGGTCAGGAGCGATTTATTGCCTCCCGCGAAGGTCCTAATAACAGGCAAACTTTCTTGGGTGCTGAAGCGACCTATCGTTCAAAGTCGGTTAGAGCGGTATTGTTTTACTTAAATCCGATCAAAATGAATTTGGGTGCTTTCGATGATGGCTTGATGGATGAACGAATCGGGGGGATTTATGCGACGAAACAAGTAAATCCGAAGTACTTAAGTCTAGATGCCTTTTATTTCAATTTTACGAGCTCACAGCGGTCCTATATCTTTAAAAATGGCTTAGAGGATAGGAATACGGCTGGAATTAGGTTATATTCTTCTCCTAAATCCTTTAATTATGAACTAGAGCTGGCCTATCAATGGGGCACCTTTAAGGATTTAGCGATCAAATCATGGATGCTTGTGTGGGATGTGAATAAACAGGTAATTCCCTTTGTATTTCTAGGTGTAGGTGGAAATTATGTTCCGGGTGATAAATCTGCCACTGATTCAGAGTTGAATACTTTCAATACGCTGTTTGCTAGACCGCCTTTTGGTCAAACTGTCGCTCTGAATATTACCAATACGTTTAATGTAAGTCCTTATTTGAGGTTCCAAAAAGGCACAAAATGGTTTGTTACCGCGCGTGCCTCGCTTGTTAATCGCATTAGTGAAGCCGATGGTATTTATACCCCTAATATGGCGACTTTACGTCCGGTGGCTAATGGAAAGACATCTAACTTAAAGGATCTGTGTTCTATTTATGCGCTTGATTTTAACTACAATGTATCCCCACACCTGTTCAATCAATTTGAAATAGGATTTTGTAGAGCAGGGGATTACTTGAAAGAATCCGGTTCTGGAAAAAATGTAGTCTATTTTGCTTTACGCAACGCTTACCGCTTCTGATGTTTTGTCGCGAATTAACCACAACATCACAAAGCAAATCACCCCGTTTAAAATCAATTTAGCGAACCCAAATCCGCCAAATAAGCCCTGTGCTTGTGATTCTAACACAAACGTAATTATCGGTGATAGAACGCATACGATAGGCACCCATTTATCTCGTATGGCATATTTAGTGAATAAACCGAAGGAGAATAAGCCTAATAAGGGTCCGTAGGTATATCCCGCGAGGTTAAACACAGCTGCAATCAATTCAGAGGTGTTGAAGATGTGAAACAAGCCAATTACGACGAAAAATAAAGCGGAGAATCCGATGTGAACCCAATGTTTCAGGCTTTGCTGCTTTTTCTCTTTGAACTTCTCAATGCTCAAGAAATCAATACAAAAAGATGTCGTCAGTGCCGTTAAAGCAGAATCTGAACTCGCATAAGAGGCCGCAATAATACCCAATAAGAAAGTGACTGCGGCTAATGTTCCGAATTCACCACCCAAGGCTAGCATAGGGTACAATTCATCCGTTTTGGTAGGAACTGCAATGCCTTTGGAGGTCGTATATATGTACAATAAGGCGCCTAAAGAAAGGAATAGGATATTAATAAATAATAGCACCCAATAGAACCAGAACATGTTTTTCTGTGCTTCACCTATCGATTTGCAGGTTAAGTTTTTCTGCATTAAATCCTGGTCTAATCCCGTCATCACGATGGCAATAAAAACTCCAGCTAAGAAGTCTTTTCCGAAGAAATGGGGGTTCTTCCAATCCCATTCAAACAAGTGAGAGTACTTGCTCGCACTTACTTGTTGGATCATGTCAGGGATGCTCATGTCCATTTTTTGGCCCACCAAAACAACCGTAATAAAGAGCGCCACTAACAAGAAAAGTGTCTGCAAAGTGTCCGTCCAAATAATCGTTTTAACACCTCCCCGGTGCGTATACAGCCAAATCAAGAAGATAGAAACGAAAACAGTCACAATAAAAGGCACGCCGATAGGGGCGAAGATGGCAATTTGCAATACGTTAACGGCTAAATACAAACGTGCGGCAGAACCAATGGTCCTAGAGAGTAAAAAGAAGGCAGAGCCAGTTTTGTAGGACCAAAATCCAAAGCGTTTTTCTAAATAACCATAGATGGAAATCAAGTTCAAACGGTAATACAGTGGCATTAATACCAGTGCTATAGTTAAATAACCGAGTGAATGGCCTAAAATGACCTGATAATACGTGAAATAGGTCTTACCTACGGCACCCGGCACAGAAATGAAAGTCAAACCTGAAATCGAAGTTCCAATCATCCCAAAGGCCACTAGCCACCAAGGGGACTCGCGATTAGCTGTAAAAAATGCGTGGGTATCAGCGCCTCGAGAGGTAAAATAAGAGATCGCTAACAGCAGGCCAAAATAGAGGGCAAGAATTCCTCCAGCTAATTGTACAGACATAAGGTTTGGAACGGATTTTTTTTTAAATTTGGTTTCAAATTCATCAAAAATATGGAATTCTGTGTAGATAGTATTTATCGTCTACCTTTTTCTTTTCAAAATCAGGAAAAATGGCAAGAAGAAACCTCCACCCTCGTAGAGGAAGAGGTGATCGAAGCCCATCAGCTGGTCGTCTACAATGATGAAGTAAACTCCTTTGAATACGTTATTTTGACTTTGATTGAGGTGTGTGAACACACCCCTCAACAAGCCGAACAATGTACCTTACAGATTCATTTTCGAGGAAAATGCGGGGTAAAAACCGGTGGGTTTGACGAATTAGTGGCTATGCGCAATGAAATTTGCCGTAGAGGAATTTCAGCCGAAATAGAAGCCAGCGCATGATGAATACCTATCCTTCGAAAATGATTGAACAAGCGGTGGAGGAGATTTCCAAACTGCCCGGGATTGGTAAAAAATCAGCGCTACGTTTAGCCTTGCATTTATTGAAACGTCCAGAGGCGCAGTCTTTGCAATTAGCACACGCCGTTGTGCAGTTGCGTACCGAGACGAAATACTGCCCTCAATGTCACATGATTTCAGATGGAGATTTGTGCGGTATTTGTGCCAGCCACAAGCGGGATGAGAGCATCATTTGCGTAGTGGAGGATTTACGAGATGTATTAGCGATTGAGAATACAGGTCAGTTTACGGGATTGTACCATGTGTTAGGAGGGATTATTTCACCATTGTCAGGTGTCTCTCCGGGCGATTTAACCATCGAATCTTTAGTCGATCGCGTAGCCTCTGGCAAGGTTTCTGAGGTGATTTTAGGACTTAGCCCTACCATGGAGGGAGATACAACGGCCTTTTATTTGACAAAAAAACTAAAAGAATTCCCAGTTAAATTATCCACCATTGCACGAGGAATCCCGATCGGGGGTGATTTAGAGTATACAGATGAGATTACGCTAGGCCGAAGTATAGTAGGTCGAGTGACGTATGAATAGTGTTAAATAACAAACCATGAAACGTGCTGAGTTTTTACAGAAATCGGTAGTTCTTGCGGGAGCTAGTTTAGTTTTGCCTTCTTTTTCTGCACCCATGGCAGACTCATTTACTTTACCTGCTTTGCCATATACTTTTGATGCTTTAGAGCCTCATATCGATCGTTTAACGATGGAAATTCACCACGATCGCCACCACAAGGCCTATGTGGATAATTTGAATAAAGCCCTTCCAGGCACGACAAAGACGATAGAAGAAATTTTAGCCACCGTTTCATCTCAGCCTGTTGCAGTTCGCAATAATGGGGGAGGGCACTGGAATCACAGTTTTTTCTGGAATGTGCTAGGGCCAGCCAAAGGAACTAAACCTTCAGTTGCGCTATCCAAGCAAATCGATGCAGATTTCGGCTCATTTGACGCATTCAAGGCAGAATTCACGAAGGCAGCGACGTCTCGTTTTGGATCAGGCTGGGCTTGGTTGATAAAGAAAGACGGTAATTTAGTGATCTCTTCTACCCCTAATCAAGACAATCCTTTGATGGATGTGGCAGAAGTAAAAGGGCAACCGATCTTAGCTTTAGACGTGTGGGAACATGCCTATTATTTGAAATATATGAATAAGCGGGCGGATTATATCGCAGCTTTTTGGAACCTGGTGAACTGGGACTTTGTATCAACCAACTTTAGTAAATAAGATGTTATTAGATGAAATTCCTTCGCTGGATTTAGCCGATTTCCTTTCTGGAGATGCTGCACGTAAGGCGAAATTTGTACAAGAATTAGGTGCTGCATTCAATACGATAGGTTTTGTGGCGATTAAGGGTCACGGACTAACGAATGACTTTACTTACAAATTGTATAGCGAGGTGGAGAAATTCTTTCAATCTCCTGATGCGCTGAAGCAAACTTATGAAATTGAAGGAATTGCAGGTCAACGTGGCTACATTGGTAAGAGAAAAGAGACAGCGAAAGGTTTCAAGGTGCCTGATTTGAAGGAGTTCTATCACGTGGGACAGCCACGCAAAGAGGATGGAGATTCGGTTTGGTCAGAATACCCAGAGAATGTATTCCCCGCGGAATATCCTGATTTCGAAAAATATACAGTAGAGGCCTATCAAACCTTAGAAAAGGCAGGGAAAGCCTTATTGCAAGCGATTGCGCTGTATTTAGAGTTACCTGAGGATTATTTTGAATCACGTGTTAAGAATGGCAATTCCATACTTCGGGCGATTCACTATTTCCCTATTTTAGATCCAGATTCCTTACCGGATGGTGCTGTGAGAGCCGCCGCACATGGTGATATTAACTTGATTACTTTGTTAATGGGTGCTTCTGCGGAGGGTTTAGAAGTATTGCGTATGGATGGTAAATGGATACCCATCACAGCACTACCTGATCAGGTGGTGGTGAATGTAGGAGATATGTTAGATCGTTTGACGAATCACAAATTGAAATCGACGATACATCGCGTAGTGAATCCACCAAGAGCGAAAATGGGAACGTCTCGTTATTCAATACCTTTCTTTATGCATCCACGTTCTGAAATGGATTTAACTTGTTTGCCTTCTTGTGTATCTTCAAAGTACCCTAAAATATACACGAATATGACGGCTGGGGAGTTTTTGAATGAGCGATTAATTGAGCTAGGACTTAAAAAAGCATAAATGAGACGGCTAAAACATGGGGATTTCCTGCTGGATGTCTTATTTTTAGCCTGCACCTCTTTTGGTGGTCCTCAAGTACATTTTGCGCTCTTTTTAGACCGATTAGTGAAGAAGAGGGCTTATTTATCTGAGGAAGAGTTATTTGAAATTCAAGCCCTCTGCTCCGTTTTGCCAGGTCCTACCTCCACTCAAATGATTACGGCCATTGGTTTGAAGAGAGGGGGAACCTCTTTGGCTTATTTTACTTTGCTTTGTTGGATTTTGCCTGCAGTCTTGATTATGACTGCAGCGGCCTTTGGGATGACTTTCTTACGTAATCCTTCGATTTTACATTACGTTCTTCCAGTGGGTATAGGTCTGATTTTACAGGCTGGCTGGTTTATGGCCAAAAAAGTCATCACAGGCCCCACCTATGTCATCATTTTATTAGTGTCTTTATTTTTAGGCATCGCTTTTCATAGCCCCTATATCTTTCCTTTGGTTTTGCTTTTAGGAGGAATTGTCTCCTCGTTTAACTACAAAGATTTTCCGCGCCAAACGAAACATAAATTCGTCATCCCTTGGGCAAATTTCCATCTATATTGGGGATTTTTGCTCTTTTTAGCTCTATTAGGTCACTTTACGGATTATTTCCCGATTCGACTTTTTGAAAACTTCTACCGAAATGGGTCGTTGGTTTTTGGGGGTGGGCATATCTTGGCTCCTGTGCTTTACACCGAATTTGTGGAGTTTAAACAGCTCATAAACTCGGACGTTTTTTTGACGGGAATGTCCCTATCACAAACACTTCCTGGACCTGTATTTGCCTTAACCTCTTATTTAGGGGTCTTATTGATGAAAGACTATGGGATAGTAGGGGAATTAGCCGGATCGGTTATTGGGGCCTTAGGAATATTCTTACCTGGGACGTTTTTGATTTTCTTTGTATTTCGAATTTGGTCACAATTAAAGCAGTATCGCTTTATTCGAGCTTCTTTAGCCGGCATTCAGGCAGCTTCTGTGGGATTAACTTTAGTGGCAGTGTTTACTTTCACGAGACCCATGGTGGAGGAAGCGCAAGTTGTATCTTTGGGCATTGTGGCAGCTGCATTTATCCTGGCAGAGAAAACAAAAATTCCCGCCATCTTGCTTTTTACCTTAGCCTTGATAGCGGGAATTATGGGAATTTAAGCCGTTTAGGCGATTAAATTCAATAAATATTGGCCATAACCACTTTTTACCAGCGGCTCTGCAATCTTCTTTAATTGCGCTTTATCGATATAACCCATGCGATAGGCTACTTCTTCAATACAACCCACTTTCATTCCCTGGCGTTCCTCAATAACTTGCACGAATTGCCCCGCTTGCATTAAGGAAGCAAAAGTACCTGTATCTAACCAAGCGGTACCTCGGTTCAAAATACCCACTGAAAGTTTGCCTCTCTTCAAGTATTCCTTATTTACGTCCGTGATTTCGTATTCTCCGCGAGGGGATGGAGCGATGTTTTTGGCAATCTCCACCACGTCATTATCGTAGAAATATAAGCCAGGTACGGCATAATTAGATTTAGGCTTCGCTGGTTTCTCCTCGATAGAGATTACTTTATTGTCTGCATCGAATTCCACCACGCCATAACGCTCTGGGTCATTTACAGAATAAGCATACACCACGCCCCCAGAAGGATCGTTGTTTGCTTGCAATAATTTACTCAATCCAGAGCCATAGAAAATATTATCTCCTAAAACCAAAGCCACTTTATCTTTTCCGATGAATTTCTCACCGATTACGAAAGCTTGAGCTAAACCATTCGGTTCTGGTTGAACGGCATATTCGAAGCGACATCCGATTTGGGAACCATCTCCTAATAACTTCTCGAAATGAGGCAAATCGTGCGGGGTAGAGATGATCAAAATCTCTTTAATTCCCGATAACATCAAAATCGACAAGGGATAATAGATCATCGGCTTGTCATAAACCGGCATTAATTGCTTGCTCACCGCTAAAGTCAATGGGTGTAATCTTGTACCAGATCCACCTGCTAAAATAATTCCTTTCATGTTATCTGCCTGCGTAGTTTTTTTCGTAATATTTTTGATAATCTCCTGATGTAACGTCATTTAGCCATTTTTCATTGGCTAAATACCAGTTCACCGTTTTCTCTAATCCTTCTGCAAATTGCAAACTAGGCTCCCAGCCTAATTCCTTCATAATCTTATTTGCATCGATCGCATAGCGCAAATCGTGACCCGCACGATCCGTCACATAGGTAATCAATTGAACCGAAGTTCCTTCCGGACGACCTAATTTTTCATCCATGATTTTGCACAATAAATGCACTAAATCAATATTTTTCCACTCATTGAATCCACCGATGTTATAGGTTTCACCTATTTTTCCATCGTGGAAAACAGTATCAATGGCACGCGCATGGTCGATAACAAATAACCAATCTCGCACGTTTTCGCCCTTTCCGTACACAGGAAGTGGTTTGTTATTCATTATATTATGAATCATCAACGGGATTAACTTTTCTGGGAAGTGATTGGGGCCATAATTATTCGAGCAGTTCGTGATCACGGTTGGTAAACCATAGGTTTCGTGGTAAGCACGCACAAAGTGGTCAGAACTCGCTTTAGAGGCTGAATAAGGGGAACGAGGATCGTATGAAGTGGTTTCTAAAAAGAATTCCTTCGGATCATGCAACTCACCATATACCTCATCTGTGGAGATATGGTAGAAGCGCTTTCCTTCCATTTTGCCAGCCCAGTGTTTCTTCGCTGCTTGCAATAAGTTTACGGTACCAATGACATTCGTACGAACAAAGGCCAAAGGATCCGTAATCGAGCGATCTACGTGAGATTCTGCCGCTAGGTGCAATACACCATCAAATTGATGCTCTGCAAAAAGGGCATCGATGTGATCTGCATCGGTAATATCTGCTTTAATGAATTGGTAATTAGGGGCAGATGCCACATCCTCATTATTTGCCAAATTACCTGCATACGTCAAGGCATCTAAATTGTAAATCTGGTAGTCAGGGTATTTGTTTACAAACAAACGCACTACATGAGAACCAATAAATCCGGCACCGCCGGTGATCATTAACTTTTTCATCTTATTTCATTAACGATTCTTGCCATTTCCAAGAATCTTGCAAAGCTCTTTCTAAACTGTATTCTGTTTTCCAACCTAAAACTTGGTTCGATTTATCTGTAGAGGCATAAACGGCGGTGATATCACCCGCTCTGCGGTCTCTAATCTCATAATTGACTTTCTTTCCTGTCGCTTTCTCAAATGCTAAAATAACCTCCATTACAGAACTCCCTTGACCAGTTCCGATATTAAAGAAGTCGTACTTTACTTCCGATATACCATCAATTAGATAGGCAAGGGCCTTCACATGCGCTTTAGCTAAATCAACTACATGAATATAATCCCTGATCGCAGTTCCATCTGGCGTAGGATAATCTGTTCCCCAAACCTGCAAAGGACCACGCAATCCTGCCACAGATTGAGTTAAAAAAGGAATCAAATTAGCGGGAGTGCCTAAGGGTAATTCACCGATTAAAGCTGATTCATGCGCTCCAATGGGGTTAAAATAACGTAAGGCAATCGCTTTTAGGGAAGATGAAGCTGCTACCGTATCCCGAATTATTTCTTCACAGATCTGTTTCGAGTTTCCGTATGGAGAGGTAGCCGGTTGCACAGGGGATTCTTCAGTCGCTGGTAAGGTCTCTGGTTGACCGTAAACGGTGCAAGAAGAGGAGAATACTAGGTTAGAGAGGCCATATTGAGCCATTTTTTCTAATAAAAGTACCGTTGCCGCTACGTTATTTCGGTAGTATTTCAAAGGGTTTTCCACCGATTCGCCTACCGCTTTCGAGGCAGCGAAGTGGATGATTCCTTTAATATCGTATTTTGTAAATAATTGATCGTAGGTCTGTGGGTAATTTACGTCGCCTTCCTCATAAATAACCGCTTCTTTGGTGATTATTTCCAGGTTTTTGATCACCTGTTTCGAAGAATTAGAGAAGTTATCGACGATGATAGGAGTGTAGCCATTTTCTTTCAATACCACATAAGTATGAGATCCAATGAAGCCAGCACCGCCTGTAATTAATATTTGCATCTAATTTTTGTAAGAATTAAAGACAAATTTAAGTGAAAATAGGCCAATTGTCTTTAGTTTTGCAAAAAATATACGTTACCTATGACGGATGCTGCCATTAAAGCAATGATTCATTTATTAGACGATTCTGATCAAGAAGTCGTGAGCATGGTGGAACAGCAAATTCGGACTTTAGGGCCTTCCATTATTCCCGTATTAGAGTCGGAATGGGAAGCGGAAAGTTTAAATCCCCTTTTACAAACGAAAATCGAAAATTTGATTCACGATTTTCAGTGGCAATCTGTGAAAACGCGTTTACAAGTTTGGAAGGAATCGGGGGGCATGGATTTGTTAGAGGGCATGTGGATTTTAGCTACTTATCGCTATCCCGATTATACCTATGAACAATTGAAGCTAGAGATGGATCAATTGTACTACGAGGTTTGGCCGCAAATGCGTGAAGAATTACATCCCATGGATCAGGTCAAGGTGTTGAATACGGCTATTTTTGAACAATTAAAATTTGGGCCTAATTCAAAGAACTTTCACGCAGCGAATAATTCCTTCATTAATAATGTGTTATCGTCCAAAAAAGGAAATCCCATAAGCCTCTGTGTCATATACATGTGGATTGCGCAAAAACTAGGTCTTCCCATTTACGGAGTAAATCTGCCCAATCTTTTTGTATTAACCTACAAACAAAATGGGCTACAGTTTTATATCAATGTGTTCAATAAAGGGTTGATATTCAATAAGATAGATATAGATAATTACATCGCCCAATTGAACTTGACTCCCAACGAAATCTATTATAATCCCTGCTCCAACTTGGAGATCATTCGTCGCGTCATTCGCAACTTAATGATGGCTTACGAAAAGGCGGGCGAGCAAGATTACAAAGACGAGTTAACAGAATTAATTAATTTACTGGATTAAGGCCACAGTGAGGCTGAATTCAGGGTATTCCTCCCAGAAGATATTTACAACTTCACCCGTTGAAACCCGTGCCTTACTCGGATTTTCATTAAAATCACGTATTTCTATTTCCTTTTGAAAGGACAAACCAGGTTTTCCTACGGCCTTATAGATGGATTCTTTAGCAGACCAGGCCAAAGTCAATAGATTCGATTGAGACTTCCATTTCTCCCATTCTCTCCTATGTAGGAATCGAGGGGCGATTTTTTCAATATTTCTTTCAGGTTTTTCCAGATCAATTCCGATACGTTTATTCCGAGAACAAGCTGCTGCTACGTAAGGGAAGGAGTGGGTTAAGCTAATATGCCAGTCTGAATTCTCGAAAAAGGGACGATTTCGATCATTCTGTACTAATATCAGGTTGTCGAATTCTGACGAAAGTAACTGTAAACAATGCCTTGCAGCAGTTGATTCTAGTTTTTTAGTGAAATTTTCCATCGAAGGGGAGGACCAGGTCGCTGGGAATGTTTCAAAATAGTTCAGCGGTTCTTCGATTTTCCAAACGAGAATCTGGAAGTCGGCTGAGCTTATTTTTGAAAATATTTGGGGCATGTTTGGGGGTATTTGGACGTAAAATTATCATTTTTGTAGCTAAATCATTGGAAATAATTTGAGTACCCTACAAATCGAACGTATTGACACATTTTCAGGACATCGTGGTCCTGTTTATGCCCTTGAGACAGGGGATGAATCCTTGTTTTATTCCGCTGGATCCGATGGCTGGGTTGTTCAATGGAATTTAGCGAAACCTGACCTAGGTAAGGTAATAGCGCAAGTAGAAGGTTCTGTTTATGCCTTGAAATTGGATTCAGATGGCATTTTGTGGATTGGGCATAATTATCAAGGAATTCAAGGAATTCGAGTTTCTGATCAAACTCAAGTTTTTTCGATTCCTACTATTGGTCTCTCTATTTTTTCAATCGAATTTGTGGGCTCTACAGCCTGGATAGGTCATAATGATGGCATGATAACGGTAATTGATGTAGCCACAAAATCGGTTTTAAAGCATATCAAAGCGAGTGAAAAAAGTGTTAGAGCAATTCTAATAATGTCAGCTAATCGAATAGCAGTAGGCTATTCCGATGGCTTTATTCGAATTTTTGATGCGGACTACCAATTAATAAAGGCTTTCCCGGCACATGAATCTTCCGTTTTTTCGCTCGCAGAGAGGGGAGGGGATTTGTATTCCGTAGGTAAAGATTCTCGAATTAAGCAGTGGAACGCTGATTATAAGCTTGTAAATAAGGTAGTTGGACATATTTATGCCATTCATGATTTACAATTTTCACCGGATGGGAATTGGTTAGCGACTGCGAGTATGGATAAGACAGTGAAGATTTGGGAACCTGATGGATTGAAATTGTGTAAAGTACTCGATGCAACTAGACATGGAGGGCATAAGAATTCGGTTAATAAACTAATTTGGAGTTCATTCGACGATTTGTTAGTTTCGGCGTCCGACGATAAAAATTTATCTGTTTGGAAGATTCATTAAAAAATTTCCTATTTTAGCATTTGTATACCTAAAAATCTATTTTACTTGGAAGCTTCTTTTTCAAAATCATTTCGCGGTTATGATGTCTCAGAAGTAGACGCATACGTTCAAAGTGTTCAGGACTTTGAGACCAAAACCGAGCATTCTCTAGCAAACCTAAATCAGAAAACAGTTGAATTAGAAGCGGAGGTAACACGTTTACGTGAAATTGAATCCAGTTTATTCAGGGCCTTAAAATTAGCAGAGGAAAGTCAGCAAAACTTTACGGCTAAAATGGAAAAAGAAGCCAAATCCATTCTAGATAAGGCAAATAAAGTGGCTGAAGCAATCAAAAAGAAGGCAGAATCAGATGCTAAAAAACAAGCCTTGTTGACGGAAAATGAGCGAAAACAAACATTAGCTCAGGCCGGTCAAGAATTAAAAGAACAAGAGCGTCAATTACGCAATTTGCAAGAGGCTCAGAAAGAGATAGCCGCACAATTAAAGACTATTTCGGAGCAAACATTAGGTTCTATCGCGAACTGGTTATCAACTGATTTAGTGAAACCAGTGGCTTCAATCGATACAGTTGCGGCTCCCTCGGCTAAGAGAGGTCGTAAACCAGGTGTAAAAAACAAACCTAAAACGAAAGCAGAAGCTAAAGCCAAAGCAAAGCCGCCCGTTGGAGAAAAGACCGTTAAAGAAAAGATTGTAAAAGTAAAGCCGGCTCCCAAAGCAAAAACTGCGTCGAAAGCTGTTCCAGCAAAAAGAGGGCCTAAGCCAAAGGTTAAACCTGCGGCAGTAATTACCACAAAGCCTGTCGCAGTTAAAACTTCTAAACCTGCGCCTGCAAAACGTGGTCCTAAGCCTAAAATTACCCTAGAAACTGTATCGGATGATGGATTGCCTACTTTAAACAAGGTTTTAGAAGCATATGCGAAATCAACAGGTCCAAGAGGTAAAGTAGGGGAGATAAACTAATAAATGGCAAATTACCAAGTTTCTATCGATGACATACGCATTTTTGCTTTTCATGGATTGTATCCAGAGGAGCGTATCTTGGGAAATTGGTACACCTTAGACGTTATTCTAGAATCCGAAACTCAGCCTAATTTTTCTGACGACATCGCAAATACCATTGATTATTCTCAGATTTATGCCATTTGCAAGCAGATAATGGCTAATCCGGTGGATTTATTAGAGACGGTAGCTGAAAAAATTGCACAGAAAATTCGAGATGAAATTTCAGAAGAAGTCTCAATTTTAGTTCAAATTTCAAAAGAAAATCCTCCTATGGGGATCTCTGGAGGCCGAAGTACGGTCGTTTATCAGCTCCATTGAATTTTGTAAAGATTTATTGTGTAATTTTGACGAAGCTAACCTACACTAATGCGTCACCAAGTTACGATCAAAGATATTGCCAAACAGCTGGATGTTTCAGTGGCAACTGTATCTAGGGCTTTACGTGATTTACCTGATATCCATCCAGATACAAAAAAGTTAGTATTGGATTTAGCTAAGGAGCTTGACTATCAGCCTAATGTACTCGCCACTAGTTTAGTCAAATCTAAGACCAAAACACTGGGTCTTATCGTGCCAGATCTTGGTTATTATTTCTTTTCGACAGTAGTTAAAGCGGTAGAGGATGCGGCCATAGCGGCAGGATATTCATTGCTAATAGCGCAAACTCAAGAGTCTTTCGAGCGTGAATTGACGAACATTCAAAACCTTTCTCGTTCACAAGTAGAAGGGATTATTATTTCCTTGTCGCGTGAAACCATTAATTTTGATCATTTAACCCGTTTGCAACGCAGAGGCATTCCATTAGTCTTTTTCGATCGAGATAGTGAAGAAATTGACGCTTCTAAAGTAATGGTAGATAATGAGCAATCCGCTTATGAGGCCGTTAAACATTTAATTGAAAACGGATGTAAGCGTATTGCTTTTTTAGCTGGGCCTAAAAACGTTTCAGTTAGTAACCAGCGTAGAATGGGGTATTCAAGAGCCTTGCAAGAAGCCGGTATTGAAGCTGATTCTTCATTGATTATTCATAGTGATTACTTCCAGGATTCTGCCGTGGCAAAAACCCATCAACTGATGAAAGAGGCGAATCGACCTGATGGTATCTTAGTTGTTTCAGATCGTTTAGCTATCGGAGTTTTAATCGCACTTCGAGAATTAAATATTTCAGTACCCGATGAGGTTAAAATGGTCAGTTTTAACAACGAACCTATTTGTTCTTTGGTTTCTCCTACTATTTCCTCGATTGCACAACCATTAGAAGAAATAGGTCGATTATCTGTTGAATTACTGTTAGAGCAGATTGAACAAAAAACGGATAATCCGGTTCCTAGAGTGGAAGTTTTGAAGACAAAATTGATTGTAAGAGAGTCTTCTGTTCACAAAAAATAATCCACATTTTTTAGTGTCATTTTTTCTTGGAGAAATAGGCAAAATTTAAGATATTTGTTCTATTGAAAAATACTGCTTTTTGCCTTGTTTTTCTCTTGAATCAAAACATTATTTATGTCATTACAAAGCAATGTTATCCCTATCAACATCGAAGATGAAATGAGAGGGGCGTACATCGATTATTCGATGTCAGTTATTGTGTCTCGTGCGCTTCCAGATGTGCGAGATGGATTGAAACCAGTTCATAGAAGGGTATTATTCGGAATGGAGGAACTGGGGGTTAGTTACAACAAATCCTATAAGAAGTCTGCTCGTATTGTCGGGGAGGTACTTGGTAAGTATCACCCGCACGGTGATTCTTCTGTGTACGATACGATGGTGCGTATGGCACAAGATTGGTCTTTACGCTATCCTTTAGTAGATGGCCAAGGTAACTTTGGATCTGTGGATGGTGATTCTCCTGCAGCGATGCGTTATACGGAGGCTCGTTTGAAGCGTATTGCGGATGAGTTGCTTTCTGATTTGAACAAAGAAACGGTTGATTTCCAACCTAACTTCGATGATTCCCTAGAAGAGCCTACGGTTTTGCCAGCTAAGATCCCAAATCTACTATTGAATGGTACTTCGGGTATCGCGGTAGGTATGGCGACGAATATGGCGCCACATAACCTGAACGAGGTAGTGGATGGCATTTCAGCCTATATTGATAACCGTGATATCACGATTTTAGAGTTGATGCAATATATCAAAGCACCAGATTTCCCTACCGGTGGAACTATTTATGGTGTTCAAGGTATTCGCAACGCATTTGAGACGGGGAGAGGCCGTATTGTAGTTCGTGGAAACGCGACTTTTGATACGTCTAAGACGGGTAAAGAGCAGATTGTTGTATCTGAGATTCCTTACATGGTTAACAAGGCTACATTGATCAAGCAATGTGCTGATTTAGTGAACGATAAGAAGATCGAGGGTATTTCTGAGATTCGTGATGAGTCTGACCGCCAAGGGATGCGTATCGTTTTCGATTTAAAGCGTGATGCGGTAGCGAATGTCGTATTGAATAACCTTTACAAGCATACGGCTTTACAATCGTCGTTTTCAGTAAATAACGTAGCCTTAGTAAAAGGTCGTCCTATGATGTTGAATCTAAAAGATTTGATTCACCACTTCGTAGAGCATAGAAATGAGATTATCGTACGTCGTACACAATACGATTTACGTGAAGCACGTAAGCGTGCACATATTTTGGAAGGCTTTATTATTGCATTAGATAACTTAGATGCGGTAATCAAGTTAATTCGTGATTCGAAAGATCCGAATGCGGCTCAAGAAGGCTTAATGTCTAAATTTAACTTATCTGAACTTCAATCGAAGGCTATTCTAGAGATGCGTTTACAGCGCTTAACTGGTATGGAGCGGGAGAAGATCATGAATGAGTTTGCAGAGATTATGAAGTTGATTGAAGATTTGGAGGATATTTTGGCCAAACCAGAACGTCAATTACAGATCATCAAAGACGAATTAAACGACATTAAACAACGTTATGGCGATGAGCGTAGAACGCAAATCAACATGACAGATGAAGAATTCTCAGTTGAAGATATGATTGCAGATGACGAGATGTTGATCACCGTTTCTGCCCAAGGTTATATCAAGCGTACACCGATCACAGAATATCGTTCACAATCGCGTGGGGGAGTAGGTTCTCGTGCTGTAGCAACGAAAGATGATGACTATACGGAGCATTTGTTCTCAGCAACGATGCACAATTGGTTATTGTTCTTCACAGAACGTGGTAAATGTTTCTGGTTACGTGTTTACGCGGTTCCAGAAGGCTCTAAAGTTTCCAAAGGTCGTCCTATCCAAAACTTGATGAACATCGAGAATGGAGACACCATTAGAGCCGTGATCAATGTGAAGTCGATTACTGATCCAGATTATATAGACAATAATTTCATTGTGATGTGTACAGAAGACGGTACGATCAAGAAGACGTCGTTAGAGGCGTATTCACGTCCACGTCAAAATGGTATCATCGCAATTACTATTCGCGAAGGGGATCGTTTATTAGATGTTGCTTTAACGAATGGCAATAACCAAATCGTCATTGCAACAAACACAGGCCGTTCTGTTCGTTTCGAAGAGACACGCGTTCGTCCAATGGGTCGTTCAGCTGCCGGTGTAAAAGGTATTTGGATTGACGAGAAGATTCCTACGGAGAAAGTTATAGGAATGGTTTGCGTTTCAGACCCAGAGGTGCAACAATTGTTAGTTGTCTCAGAAAAAGGTTTTGGAAAACGTTCTGAGGTTGAGGATTACCGTTTAACAAACCGGGGTGGAAAAGGGGTTAAGGCCTTGAATATCACGGAGAAAACCGGTAATTTAGTCGCTATTAAGGAAGTGAACGACAATAATGACTTGATGATTATTACCAAAGCAGGTATTCTAATTCGTACGAGCGTCGCAGAACTTCGAGTAATGGGACGAAATACACAAGGGGTTAAATTAATTCGCTTGAAGAATGAGTCAGATGAGATTTCGTCTGTAACAAAAATTGAAAAAGAGCCCGAGCCAGAAGAGGTAGAGGTTTTAGAAGGTGTTGAATTAACTGAAAATGTTGATCCATCAAGTGCAGTAACTGAAGCTCCAGAAGGAGGGGAGGGGACTGCATCTGAAGCACCAGCTGATGAAGTAACTGAAGAATAATATTATTTGCCCGTACGTGAGTACGGGCTTTTTTTTAATTAAATAAAACAATGAAAAAACTACTTTTATCCCTATTTACGGTGGCTTTGGCGATGAATGCTTCATTTGGCCAAGCTGACAAAATGCTTCTTGATGCTCAAAAGAAGAGTGTCAATGATGGAATTAAAAAATCTGATGAAGATGTTAAAAAGAACCCAACGAAGGCTAAATCATGGCTGAATCGTTCGCAGGCCTATTTAGAGCTAGCTTTATTCCCTGACTCTACATTCGCATTATCTAATCCTGAAGCTGTTTTCCAAGCTTTGGAATTTGCCAATGAGGCGATTAAATTAGATACGAAAGAAGGGAAAAAGGGGTCGGTAGCAAAAGAAGCAGAACAATTAGTGGCAGACAAGCGATTCTTAAATGGTTTTTTAAATTTAGGGGTAATGAAGTACCAGGGTAAAGATTTCCGTGCTTCTTTACGTTATATGTCCAAAGCTTCTGAATTGGCTCCTAACGATACGCTTTCAGCCATGTATACGGGAGTAACGGCTCAACTTTCACAGGAAGATAAGATTGCTCAAGTTGCTTATGAGAAGTATATGGCTATTGGTGGTAAAGACTTAGCTATTCTTTATGGACTTTCGCAAATTTATAAAAACAACAAGGAAGAGGAGAAAGCTCTCGGTTTAATTGACAAAGCTCTTGCTATTTATCCCTCTAACAAGGATCTGAAAGGGGAGAAGTTTAATATGTTGATTGCTTTCAATCGAATTGATCAAGCAATTGCTGAATTAAAACAAACTACAGCCAGTGATCCTAAAGATGGTGTTGCTTGGTTAAACTTAGGTTTATTGTATGAAAATAAAGTGGCTGGTTTAGGAGATGAGATTAGAAAAATTCAAGATAAATCATCTAAAGTTCTAGAAGTAGAACGTCGTTTATCTGCACAAAATGATCAAGTTTCTGCTTTTCAGGACGAAATAAAGCGTACAAAACTGAAACTAAAAACAGCAACTACTCCGAAAGCAAAAGCTTCTGTAAATAGCCAAGTGTCAACTTTAGAGGCTAAAGTGAAGGAATTAACAGATGTATTAAAAGGTATTCAAGAAGAGAAAGCAGCTGCAACGGCAGCAGCTGGAGATTTAGCGGCAAACAATGCTAAAGTAGAAGAATTAATAGCTAAAGTGAACGAGATTCGCTCAAACTTGCCTAATATTTATACAAAAGCCTTAGAGGTTGATCCGAACAACTATGATGCTTTATATCAAATGGGTGCCTATTATTTTAATGATGCTCAAGAACTTAAGCGTAAAGTAAATACTATGGATATGAACGAGTATAAAAAGTCTGGGAAAGACTTGGAAGCTTCGATTGCTAAAATCTATAAGGATAATGCTTTAACTTATTTTGAAAAAGCTTATTGGGAAGTTAAGAAAAGTGATGAATTGGCGGATATTCTTGAGCAGATTTACAAAGAAATTAAAGACGAAGTAAAGCTTTCAAAACTTTTAGTTTCTAAGTCTAATTTAGATCCAGCTTATATTAAGGACTTATTAGATCAATTTGAAATCGTAAAACGAAATGGTAATTCTGTTGATATCGCAGTAAGAGCTGGAATAATTGCAGAAGCATATCTTAATTTGAAAGATGAATCAAATTATAAAAAATGGAAAGCTGTTGAAGCTGAATATTCAAAAAAATAATAAATAAAAATTAGAAAGGGCTATTTAGAAATAGGTAGCCCTTTTCTTTTGGCTTATAATCTATTTAACATAATATAAATTATATAACAAATAAGTATGCAGTAATCAGTGGTCGGTAATCAGTAGTCGGTAATCAGTAGTCCGGTAATCAGTAATTGGTAATCAGTAATTGGTAATCAGTAGTCATTATTCTATCTATACTCTATACTCTCTAATCTCTGATCTTTTTCTGTCTTCTAGATATTGTACCGATTACCGGATACTGACTACTGACCACTGACCACTGGACACTGTCGACTGTCAACTGACTACTGTCCACTGACTTGAAAGCTCACCGTAAACTCCGTAAATGAATCCGGCACAGAAACTACTGAGATTTGGCCATTGTGTAATTGAACGATACGTTCAACAAGAGATAATCCAATGCCATAGCCTTTAGATGAGGCCGTATTTTCGCCTCTAAAGAATGGTTGAAAGATATACGGTAAATCATTCGCTGGAATGCCTTTTCCCTCGTTTCTGACGAAAATTTGGATGGAATTGCCTGCATTTTTGAAGCTAACCTGTGCAGATTTTGACGGACTGAATTTACAAGCATTCTCCATCAAATTCTTTAAGGCGGTTAATATGAGTTTGTCGTCTGCTTTGATTAAGAGCATTTCCTCGTCCTCTGGCATGTGCGAGGTATCGATGTTGACTTTATAGGCGCCGTTTAGCTTTTGAGTTAAACTTCTAGCTTCCCAAAGTATTTCGTCGATTCTCCATTCGTTAAAGCCAGCCTGGCTATCGGATAGACTTAATTTGTTTAATTCCAATAAGGATTCCGTGATGGCAGCTAATTCTTGGGTATCTTCTAATACCGAGCTGATCGTTTTTTTATAGTCGTTTGACTCTCTTTCTTTTAATAAGCTGACCTCTAATTGGGAGGATATTTTAGTTAATGGATTCTTTAATTCGTGTGAAACATTAGCAATAAATGTTTTTTGCAATTTAAAGGCATTCTCGATGCGTTCTAATAATCGGTTGACCGTTGACACCATCTTCCCTATTTCGTCCTCAAAATCAGGCGATTTAAGGCGTTCTTCTAGGCGTTTAGGTGATAATTTATCTACTTGTTGGATAACTTCAGAGATAGGATTTACGGCTTGACCGGCAAAAAACCAGCCTGAGAGCACCACAATGAGGATAAATAAGAGAAATAAGGCTATAAGTATGTTCTTTAGATCTTTTGCGTTTTCAGCTGAATATTGGTCCACCGCTCCTGCAAAAACAACTAATCGGCCTTCTGGAGTGGCGAAAACGGTTCCTAAAACTTCGATATCTTCGCGCTGAAAGCGTATTTCTTGTTTTTGACGGACTTGTTTTATGAGATCTACATCGATGTGTAGGTTAATACTGTCATTTGAGGCGTAGATGCGTTCATTGCATAAATCGTATACCAAAATACTCTCTCGGTATAGCAAATCGCGGTTGGTTTGCCCAATGATCCTCATTAATTTAGAGTCCACTTGGTTTACATTGACCAATAATTGGGCGGTAGTATTTGCTTTTTGGCGTAAACGACTATAAAATTTGTCCTTATAATTCTCTTGTGTGAAGATATAGATGACAAAATAGGATACGAATAGAATCGCAGACACAAGGTAGGTAAACTGGTAAGTCAGCCTGGATCTAATCTGCATATTTATTCGTTTTTAAGGATATAACCTCTGCCAAATTGGGTGTGAATCAATTTACTCGCAAAGCCTTTATCTACTTTTTTACGTAAGTAATTGACGTATACTTCGATCAAATTTGAGCTATTCTCATCCTCTACCTCCCAGATGTTCTCCGCGATTTGCGCTTTTGAAATCACCATTTCCTGGTTTCTAAGGAAGTATTCAAGTAATTGAAACTCTTTGGAAGTTAAATTAATTGATTGTCCCGAACGTGTAACCAATTTACTGATAAGATCCATCTCTAAATCAGCAAATTTCAGGACTTGCGCATCTAATTGTGCCTGTGATGAGCGTTTTAAAAGGGCCTTGATACGTGCCAAAAACTCTTTAAAATCAAAGGGTTTACCTAAATAATCATCCGCTCCCGCATCAAAACCGACCAGTTTGTCGTCTGTGGTACTCAAAGCAGTTAGCATTAAGATAGGCGTTTGAATCCCCTCCGCCCTGAGTTGCTTACAGAGTTCAATTCCATTAATACCTGGTATGATGATATCAGATACAATGAGTGAATAGCTATTTCGCAAGGCTAATTGCTTCGCAATAGTACCATCATAGGCCACTTCCACCTCATAGTTGTTCTCTTCTAATCCTTGTTTCAAAGATTGAACAGTCTTAGGTTCGTCTTCTATGAGGAGAATTTTGATCATTTTAAGATGGATTTGAGGTCTGCGGGAGAGTAATTAATCGACTTTAAAACTTTGTTATCAATTTTGCGATACACTTTCCAAACGCCATTTTCCTCCTTGATTTCCGCTTCAGTACCATCTTTATCTTGGTAGAATTTAACAGTGTACTCTGCTTCTTCTAAAGATGCACATGCTTTGGACATATTTGAACGTTGTACTTCATTGAATAATTCGACGAATTTCTCACCTAAACCAAACTCTAAAACTGCACCAGATAAAACATACTGTAGGTCACAAAGTGCATCAGCCACTTCTACTAGATCATTTGCTGCAATTGCCTCTTTTAGTTCATCTAATTCCTCTGCCAGAAGGCTAACACGTAAATTGCAACGTTCAGCAGCGGGAATAGTAGGTCGAGCAAGTATAGGGGCTCCAAATGTTTGGTGGAATTGTGCCACCTGGTTCAATGAGTCTAGTTTTTCCATTTTTTCTATTCAATTTATTAAAATTAAACAATTAATGGGTCTCTAGCAATATCGTGTTTCAGGGTTATTTCTGAGATTTCGAAAATACAATTGTGCACAAGTGTGGATAACTTGTGGATAACTCAAAAGCAAAATGTGGATAAGTACTCCTTTTGTTTACAATCTTTAATTAAAGGGGCTTACTTTCCGAGAAAGTACCATCTGTATAAAAGATAAGAACACGTTCGATCTTCTTGGCTAAATGAGTAGTAGGCGCGGGAGCAGCAACCGGTTGGCTTGCTTTTTGACTACTTTCTCTAGGGCGTCTGAGATTCGATTGTACGATCGTTTGTTCAGCTAAATTATTTTCAGGCGATTCTGAGGCGCTAGGTGTTATGGCATCAAAAAGTGATGGAGTAACAGGTATTGGAGAGGCCTTTACTTTAGGAGCTGAGACTACTATCGATAAATCCCTTTTGTCATCTAGTAACTCTTCTGCAGGGATTTCCGGGAAGGCGATGAGAATCTTTTGTACGACATCTAAGCTAGGCTTGTTTCTTCCTGAAAGAATGTGGGAGATACTGCTGCGTGGAATACCTAAGGTATCTGCAAATTGGGAGGCACTTAGTTTCTTTCCCTGAATTAACAATTCTATTTTAGCGCTTAGATTCATTTTTGTAAACAGGATTAATGTATTACAAAATTAAACAAATACATAGAATTTACAAATCCCAATTCGAGAAAATAGTAGTTTACAAAAGTGACACACAATCCGAATGCAATGCAATCAGTTTACTTTTGTATAAACCACCAATCGCCTTTTTGAAGTCCTTCTTAGACATGCCTAATTGATTATATATATCTTCAGCAGGGCTTTTATCATGTAGGTAAAGCACACCTTTATTATCTTTAATTGCCTGCAATACTTTCTCTACTTGTGAATCCAAACGTAATTTTCCCACCGGTTCCAAACGTAAATCAAGGCGTCCATCCTCACGTAAGTTTTCGATGTATACAAATGTACTTTGGCCTAATATTACATTTGTAAATATTTCGTTTTTGAACAACATTCCGATTTTACAATTGTCAACCAAGCATTTTATACCTAAGTCTGTGTATTCAAACGGAACAGCTTCGATCTTTGTTCCTGCTGTAAAGCGATTCTCTTCGTCTTCGATAAATGCTGGTAGGAAATTCTCGATTCTAGCTGAAGCTACGATTCGATCTGTTTGAGCATCTAAATAAATATATACGAGGTAGAATTTTCCTACCACCATTTTTTGGTATTGTTGACTAAATGGAACAAATAGATCTTTTGCTAATCCCCATTCCAAGAATACGCCCAGTGGAGTAACTGATTTTACTTCCAAATAAGCGAATTGTTTAATCGTGGCGTAAGGCTTTAATGTAGTCGCGATGATGCGGTCTTCTGAGTCACGGTAGATGAATACATCAATTGATGAATCGATTTCATACGTTTCAGGCACGTATTGTAAGGGTAATAGTATTTCATCTTCGTAACCATCTAGATAGAGGCCAAAAGGTACTTCTTTGATGATACGAAGGTGATTGTATTCACCTATTTTCAATTCATTTTCCATAAAAAAAGCCCGGCTATGAACCGGGCATTAATTTTTGTTATCTACTAAACGACTACGTTATTCTCTCTTAATGCTTGATTGAGCGATGTTTTTAAGTCAGTACTTTCTTTTCTTTTACCTATGATGAGGGCACATGGCACTCCGTAGGTACCTGCTGGGAAGGTCTTTTGTATGCTTCCTGGGATGACAACTGAATTCTCAGGCACATATCCGATGTATTCTACTGGCTCAGGGCCTGAAACGTCAATTATCTTAGACGAACCTGTAATGGTTACACCAGCGCCCAGAACAGCTTTTTTACCAATGTGAGCACCTTCGACTACAATACAACGGGATCCAATAAAGGCTCCGTCTTCAATAATTACCGGTGAAGCTTGAGGTGGTTCTAATACGCCACCAATGCCTACACCACCGGAAAGGTGTACGTGTTTACCTATTTGAGCGCAAGAGCCAACAGTTGCCCAAGTGTCTACCATTGTTCCTTCGTCCACATAGGCACCAATATTCACATAAGAGGGCATTAATATCGTTCCTTTCGCTAAGAATGCGCCATAACGGGCCACTGCAGGAGGTACGACACGAACACCTAATTCTTTGTAATTGGATTTTAACTTCATTTTATCGTGGAATTCGAAAATCCCCACTTCTGAAACAGCCATCTGGCGAATAGGGAAATACATCACAATCGCTTTCTTTACCCATTCGTTTACTTGCCAGCTGCCATCATCCTTGGGTTCTGCCGTACGCAATTCCCCTTTATCTACTAAGTCTACTACTTTTTCAATCGCCTCAATGGTTTCAGCCTTTGAACGAAGCTCTGTGTTGTCCCAAGCGGCAACAATAGTATTTTCTAATGAATTCATAAAAATGATATGCAATAAATGAAGATGCAAATTAATCAAAAAAGCCAAGGCTTCCCCGAATCAGGAGAAATAAAATAGATGCCTACTGACGATGAAAGCTAAAAAGGCCTTTAAAATCGACATTAATTTAACTTCAACTTTAATAAGTCATTTAGCTGATTATCAATTAGTTACACTAAGATGCAGAATAATATTTTGGTAAAATTTGCTAGAAAATTAGCTAAAAAGACAAGTGACATTCTGTCACTCTCCTACCCCATCGATCTGGAGCAGTAATTCCTTATACAAATATGCAAAAATATTTTGAATAAAAAACGTATCCGATCGAATTTTATGTAAAAATCCAATAATTAGCTTTAATGCTAAATAAAAATAAACTGATTTACTTTTGTAAAATAGGCCTTGTAAACGTTTAATTGGGTTTATTTAATCCTATCTCTCTTGGAATAATACATTTTAAATGCTATATTTGATCTTTGTATGAAATCAAATTAATTTATTCAATGAAAAAAATTAAAGTTGCTATTAATGGTTTTGGTCGTATCGGTCGACTTACTTTCCGTCGTTTATTGGAAAAAGAAAATGTGGAAATCGTTGCTATTAACGATTTAACTGACAATGCTACTTTGGTACACTTACTAAAGTATGATTCAGTTCACGGTCGTTTTAATGGAACTGTTACTTCTGATGCTGACAGCATTACTGTTAATGGTAACGTGATTAAGGCTTTTGCAGAACGTGATCCTAAGCAATTACCTTGGGGTGCTTTAGGAATTGATGTTGTTTTGGAATCTACAGGTCGTTTTATCGATCAAGACGGCGCTGGACAACACTTAGTCGCTGGTGCTCGTAAAGTAATCATCTCTGCTCCTGCTAAAGGTGATATTCCTACAGTCGTTTTAGGTGTTAATGATAATACATTAACGGATGATATGACGATTATCTCTAATGCATCTTGTACAACTAACTGCTTAGCTCCAATGGCTAAAGTATTAGATGATGCGTTTGGTATCGAAAAAGGATTTATGACAACTGTTCACGCTTATACAGCTGATCAGAACTTACAAGATGCACCACACTCTGACTTACGTCGCTCTCGTGCTGCTGCTTATTCAATTATCCCTACTTCAACTGGTGCTGCGAAAGCAGTTGGTTTAGTTTTACCTCACTTGAAAGGTAAATTAGATGGTAATGCAATGCGTGTTCCTACACCAGACGGATCTGTAACTGACTTTACAGTTGTTTTGAAGAAAGAGGCTACGGTTGCTGAAATCAACGCTGCTTTAAAAGCTGCTGCTGATGGTCCAATGAAAGGTATCTTAGAATATACTACTGATGAGATCGTTTCTATCGATATTATCGGAAACCAACACTCTTGTATCTTAGACTCTAAGTTAACAACTGCAATGGGTAACCTAGTGAAAGTGGTAGGTTGGTATGATAATGAATTTGGTTATTCTTCTCGTGCAGCTGATTTAATCGCTCGCGTAGGATAATTTTATTTTCTTATAATTAAAAAAGCCTCTCATTCGAGAGGCTTTTTTATTTTAAGTTCGTAGCTCTGAGGTAATTGATATTAAATCCCCTTTCGTAGAACATCTCCTCGAACCGTGTTTTGATCCCATAGTGATCATCCATCCATTCAGAAGTGTATAGATCATTTGTCTTGACGATGACGTCCCATTCATTTTCCGATAGAGAGCTCTCAGAGAACTCAAAGAAAGGTAAGGAATCTGTTTTTAGGTGAAGAATTCCCCCAGGCCTTAAGATTTTCTTATAGCGATCAAGAAAAGTATGGAAAGTGAGACGGCGTTTCTCATCACGATCGCGAAGACGTGGGTCTGGAAAAGTAATCCATATTTCATCGACTTCGTTTTCTGCGAAATGTTCATCTATCTCTTGCATGTGTATGCGAAGAAACGCGGTGTTTGTTAATTCAAGTTCCTTTGCGGCTCTTCCTCCCTGAGCTAATCGATCTCCTTTGACATCAACTCCAATGAAATTCATATCGGGAAAAAGTTTACCTAAGCCATTGGTATATTCTCCTCGGCCACAACCCAGTTCTAATACCAATGAATGGTCATTCGAAAAGTAATCCGATCTCCATTTACCAGCCAGCGTCCCGAAAATTGGTTTTGGACTTTGGATGACATTGTCTAATGCGATGGCTAGATTGTATTTGGCTGTTTTTCTTCTGCTCAAGTTGTACGCGAATTAAAAGGTAATTTCTCCTACTAGATAGGTGCTTCCACAGATGAGAATCCCATCAGAAGGTTTTGAATTCGATTTTGCGAGTGTTATGGCTTCGTTTACGGATGGGACCACTTCGCCTAGTAGACCTTTAACTGCCGCTAATTTTTGGAGATCGACAGCTGAAATGGCTCTAGGGTTATTCGCTTGTGAAAAATAATAGGTGGCATTTACAGGAAATAAAGATAAAACCGATTCAATGTCCTTATCTGCCACCATACCTAAAATAATCGTCAAATGATCGAACTTCTCTTGACTTATCTGATGAATGATCTCTGATATACCACTTTTATTATGAGCTGTATCTGCGATGATTTTAGGGCTTTCGCCTAAAATTTCCCAGCGGCCTTGTAATCCAGTATTCATTCGGGTATGCTCAATTCCCGATTTGATTTTTGCTGCCTCTAGTGGAATGATTGACTGAATCTGTTCACACCAGGCTAAAACACCACGTATGTTTTTTTGCTGGTAATTGCCTTTATAAGGGCTATTGATGGTCATTTCGCCCCAACTTCGGCTGGTAAAGGAGAAATTAGAAGCTGAAACTACATCAGAAGCAAATTGAAGGGGGGCATTTGCTGATGCAGCTTTGGCAATGAAAACTTCTGCTGTTTCTGGCTGTTTTTCACTAATGGTAACCGGTATTTGTGATTTAATAATTCCTGCCTTTTCAGACGCAATTTTTTCTAAGGTTTCCCCTAGTAAATCCTGGTGATCAAAACTAATGTTTGTGATCAAACAAGCTACTGGTGAAATGATATTTGTTGAATCTAATCGACCGCCTAAACCCGTTTCAATGATCGCATAATCAACCTCTTGTTCCTTGAAATAGGTAAACGCCATAATGACAGTCCATTCAAAAAAGGATGGACGCACTTTTTCAATGAGATTCAAGTTGTTGGAAACAAAATCAGCCACCCATTCCTCAGCTACTTGAAGTCCGTTGATTTTAATACGTTCAGTAAAGGAATGTAGATGTGGTGAGGTATACAATCCTACCTTATAACCGTGTTCTTGAAGAATTGAGGCAATAAAATGGGAGGAACTCCCCTTTCCATTGGTACCCGCAATGTGCAAAGACTTAAAGGTGCGCTCAGGGTTTCCCATCAGCTCGCACAGTGCCTCAATATTGCCTAGACCCGGTTTATAGGCTTTAGAACCTTCTCGGTGAAATACCGGCAATTGTGCATACAAAAAGGAAATGGACTCGGCATAATTCATAGGATACCTATCGTTCTCCTACACGGAAGGTGATAGTTCCAGTCGCTTCTTTCGGGCTGGCGCCTGAAGAGGTTTTGATGAATTTAGATTTTTCAATGGCTCTTTTGTATTTCTGTGCCAAAGAATTTGAGAACGAATTCTCCGCTATCACTAATTTGATGATATTTCCATCTTCATCTATTTTGATGGTGAATCGTATCATACCCGTTTCACCGGTATCATCTTTAACGTTTGGACGATTAGCAATTCTCCAGCCTGAAATATTAACCGATGATGAACCGGAGCCATCCCCGCTCCCGCCATTACCACTGTAATTAGTTGAATTGTTGATTTTTCCGTTCGGGCTACCTTTATCTCCAATTTTTCCAGCGTCTGGACCATTTGAATTTCCTCCCGGATTTGGATTCGTTCCTCGTGTGCCATTGCTGGTTGTTTTCTTTTTGAACAAAGCACCCTCATCGATTTTTTCTTCCGGTTCTGGTGTTGGTTTGATTGAAACCACCGCTGTCTTTTTCGTATTTTCTGAGATACTAACAGGGCTTTTAACCAAAGAGGAGATAATGGTCTCTTTCGAACTAGGGGTAGGTTTCGCTTTCGTTACGGGAGCAACTTCTGTTTCTTTTTCAGCTGGCTGTGATTCATCGTTATTAGGCAAATCACTGGCTTGGTTATAAGACTGTACATTTCCACCACCTTCATCATCTGTTCCGTAATTCACTTCGAATCCTGGTTCAGGTAATTCTAATTTCATTTCTTCTGCAGACCAGATCTTTGCATACCAAAATAACAAAAACAACAACCCTTGAATCACGATCGTGATTGCCAAGGCTTTCCTTTGGTTTTTGCGTTCTAATTGCGTTTGTTCTGTGCGTTGATCCATTTTTTATAGTGCCTTATACACCCAAATGTCTACTTTCTTAGACGTCTTTAATTCACTTGCCTTGGCATATCCAGATTCCATCGAATGTTCTGTGCCTAGGCTTATTCGGTAAAATTTCGTCTGATCGTTTTTTAAAATAATTTCAGCATGTTCAAAACCTCTTGATTTGAACTCTTTTAGCCCTTTTTCAGCTTGAGATAAGGTTTGGAAACTGGCAGCTATTAAGTAAATAACATCTTGATCCGCTCCTACCGTTACTTCCACTGGCGCGTCGATGGTATTTTTCTGAACCGTATCTACCTGCACTGGCGCGGCAGGCGCTTCTATAACTTTTTTAACTGAAACCGTTTCTTTTTTCTCGATTTTAATCGGATTTAAAGAACTTTGCGACTGATTACTAGCGGGCTCGGTTAGAAAAAAAGCACCTAAACCACCTAATATGAATGCGATTAAGGCATATACATATATTGATTTACCTAATTTTACTGGTTCATAATCTTCTGAAACAGTAGCAGGTAAGTCTTCTGCAATTGGAATTACCTCAAGAGCTGGTTTAACTACTTTAGGTTGATGTGTATAGCCTAGGCCAACAGGAAAAAGACCAAATACACTTAAATCTGCATTAAAATCTGGATTGGGCGTAAAGGATAAGCGATTTTCGGTATTTAAAGTAAAAGTTCCTAGTTCCCCAAAAGCTAAAGATCCTTGTGATACGATTTGAGCCTTTAAGTCTTTAGAGATGGCTGCTATTTCAATGGAGGCCTCTTTGTGGGACAGCGATTTTTTTGTAGCCCATTCTGTCGTTAAGAAACGGTCATCAGTTTTAAGTTTTTCATTAAATGCGACACATTTCCTTTTAGGATATATCTTATTCTCTTTGGCATTGAATTGATAATCTTGTGCATTTACGACGAAACCTCCGAATTGTGGTATAATGACACATTCGTGTTCGTAAAGTAAATGCTCTAGAAAGGTATAAAATTCAGTCATTCTTAAAATGAATATTCGAGAGTTGCTGTAAAGTTAAAACCTTGTGTTGGATAAAATAAATATCGTTGGTAATTTTTTCCAAGTAAGTTATTTGCAGATAAAGCGGCAGTGAATTTATCTGTGATTTGGTATTCTCCTTTCAAATTGAGATCCAGGATATTATCTAATGCAATTGCCTTTTTTGTTGCTGGATTGTATCCATAAAGTCCGCCTACATAATACAATTGGGGTAAAATACTGATTTTAGGGTGTACTTTAATTGTATTCATCCAAGTGATTTGAATGTTAGGACGGTGGTAAGCATATAAAAAAGAGCCAAGGTTTCCATAATTAGTATAATCTACTTGAAGGTCTGACTGAATTTTATCAGTGAAGGTCATCTTTACATTAGCTTGTAAAGAAAGTACAGAAACGGCTGTATTAGCACTCGAATATAGGATTTCGTATTGGGATAGATCCGCCGCTGAAGAAGTAAAAAATGCCATGTTAGCGTATTCACCATAGCTTGCTTTCAACTCATAATGTACATTGCGTTCATTAGTGCCTATTAGCCCACCTGATACTATCCATTTTTGTTGGGAATTTTGTAAGTTAATAGTTTGAGATAGCCAAGGATTTAATAGTAAACTGCTATGGTATGAATTGAACTGTGTGTCCCCTTCGAAGCCAGCGAATAAGCGAATAAAGTCATTCGCTCTGTATTTTAGTTGGACACTCGGATAGATTCTTAATTCCTCATCTTTAATCGCATTAATTCCCGCTTGCAGATTTAAACGAGGCAAAATGTTATAGGAAATGCTGAGTTTCAAACGGAAAAAATTGCGATTTATGGAGGTATTGCTGGTGAAGTTTGATAAGACGGCATCTCCATTAATACGTAGCATTAATCCTTCAGAAATGTCATAATTTGCTTTTAAATAAGAAGATGACATCCACTCTTTCGGAGCTAAATTCCCTGATAAAGAGGAGAATTCGGTTCCAGCCTGGTAGGAGAATCTTTTTCCCTCTGTTTGGCTGTAAATATCTCCATTGAATTTAATTTGGTTGTAATTGATGGCAAATGCATCCTCTGGAGTATTTATTGGAAAAACTTCTCTCCCATAGAAATTTGTTGCCGTTCTACGGTAATCGATAGCACCTTTTAATAAAGCTTTCGACCAAAGTGATTGACTATAAATTTTCACTTCATTTTCTGAACGACTTGAAAATGCGTTATCCGTGGGTCCAGTAGCATTGGCATCATGATTAATATACAATCCTCTTAATTCTTTTTCTGTTGGATTATAGCCAAAGTGCCCATTTAATAAGGTGTGACCATAATTACCTGCACCAACTTTTATGGAATTTTTTGCTTTAGATCCAAATGGGGATTTTAGCTCCTCTCCTGCTCTAGGTCCAATTATTGACGTCTGAAATGTGGGTAATTGAATGGAAGACGGCTTAGACAAGTCAAAACTAAAATCGACTTTTTTATCTTTACTGTAATCAGGGATTTCATTTAGTGCTTCAAAAGAACGACTCATAGTGGGTTGTACTTCTATTTTTCGCACTTTTTCCGAGACAAATTCTTCATTTTGAATAGTTCCCTCCTTTTTCTGTTGTCCATAACTAAGTATGGAAATCAGGCCAAGGGGTAAAACTAGCATGATTTTAGATGTAAATCTCATATACATTATTTTTGTAAAAAGTTTTTCATTAGGACCTTGGCTGCTTCAACACTTTCTTTGTCCTCTGAATTATCGATAATGGATTTTAAGGTAGCTTTCGCTTGAGCTACATTTTTCAATTCAATAAAGTTCTTTGCTAAATGTAAATAGGCTTGTCCTAAAGTAGCATCTGAAACTTCTGCAAATTCATTTCTGAATTTATCTAAAATCATTTCGTTAGAGCTGGCGAAATTTCCCTTTAAGTTATTTAAATGAATGATGTCTAAATAGAGAATAGCTGCTTCCTCTAATCCCTCAGGCGTTTTAACAGCTAAAGAATGGAAATCATTGTAGGCGATTAAAGCAGAATCAATTTCATTTAATTTGATAAAGGACTGCAGAATTCGTTTGTTTGCACGATTTATCACGGTAGAATCTACTCCCTTGTCTTTTAATAATCGGTAATGAGCAATTGCCTCCCGAAAAGCAGCTGAATCAAATTCAATATCTGCCACTTTAGAAATCACTGAATTTAATGAAGGATGAACATTTTGCTCAATGACTTTTTTATAGAATTCGTAGGCTACCGCTTTATTATTAGAACGATTGGCTGCATCAGCAATTAAATAGGTTACTTCAGAAACGCGTTCGTCTGCTGGGAAATGCGAGATAAAGGCCTTTAATGGTTCGATTGCTTTACTATATTTCTCACCTAAATAAATACCTTTTGCAGCTTGGTATTCTAATTCCGTCTTCTCTTCTTCATTTAAACTGCTATTTTGATACATACTTAAATAGGAGCTCATTTCTTCGGGACGCCCTACTTCATTTAATTCTTCTTGTAAACCGGCAACGGCATCTTTAGCAAAAGCCTCATTAGAGAATTTCTCGATTACTTCTTTGTAGTCTGTTATAGCTTTTTCAGGTTGCTTTGAATTAGAGTACGATTGTGCTCTTTTTAAGATTGATTCAGCATAGTAAGGACTAGTAGGCTGATTTGTTATCAAATCTGTAAATCCAGCGATTGCCTCAGCATATTTACCCGTACGGAAAGAAATTAGGTTCTCTTGAAAACTAGCATCATCGCCGTATTTTGTATTCGGGAATAATTTTTTCAAAGATTGAAATGTGGCTTTTGCTTCTGCATCTCGCTCCAAATAGACCAACGTAATCCCTTTTTGATACATCGCATAATCCTTCTCCGTTTTTGCATTTTCAATTGCCTGGTTGTAATAGGTTAATGCCTCTGTATAATTCTTAGCTACTAAATAGGTGTCAGCTAAACGAAGAATCGCATTTGCATTTGCCTTTCCGGTTGGATTCGCTTTTAATTGATCTACATAATTCTTAAAATAGGTGTTCGCATTCGTGAAATCCTTAACAGAGAAATAGGCATAGGCGATTCCAATACGATTTCTTTGTAGGAAATCTGCTGCATTTTTATTTGAAACCAAGGGTTTATAGACCTGAATCGCCCCTTCAAAATCTTTTAATTGAGAAAGACATTCAGCCTTTCCATAAGAGGATTCATCCGTTATCTTTTGATTAGCTGCTTGAGAGATAGCTTTATCAAAGTAGCTTATAGCCTCTTTGTATAGTTCTTTATTGTAGGCCTTTATTCCTAAATTATAAGTTAACGTTTGGTAAGCCACTTTCATTTCTTCCGAAATAGAGATCCCTGAAAGCATGTGCTGAGTGGCAGGTTCTAGGTTTGTTAATTTTAACATAGCATCCGCTGAAAAGCCTTGAATAGATGCCTTAAATGAGCTATTTGGATAGGATTTAGCAAATTGTTCAATTGCTTCTAGCCCTTTAATCCATAACCCTAAATCGATTGAAATGCTGATTGATTTAAACTGAGCTTCTTCTTTCTGTTCCAAATCAAAGTCTAGCTCACCTGCTTGGTTAAACGAATTAGCGGCATCGGATTTTTTACCTAGTTTTAATTGAGCTAATCCTTGCAAGTAATAGGCTTTTTGGCCTAATGAATCCTTTTTTAATAATCCGGCAACGGAAGACATCGCTTCCTCGTATTTATTTAATGAATAAAGAGAAAATGCCTTTTTATATGTAGCCGTTTCATTTTTAGTATTTTTCAAATAGGTTTCATAGCTCTTATCGGCCTTGGCAAACAAGCCTTTCTTAAATTGAATTTCTGCTATTATCAGTGCAATATCTGGGTGCGTACTAGCTATAGGTTCTGCATACTTTAAAAGCTCGTCCCATTGTTTAGTTTGTTGATAACTCGAAATGATCCAATATGGCAAATCTTTACGGTACTTGGAATTTCCATTCGATTTCTTAAAATCGGTAATGGCATCAAGGTATCTTTTTTGTTGGAAATTAATTACACCCGCATAATAAGCAGCTGAAAAGGCATATTCCTCATCAGGATCCGATTTCACTTCATTAAAAATGGCTAAGGAATTAGTATAATCTTTCGTCTCAAAATAGGCAACACCTAGTTTGAAACGTGCTTCCACATTTCCTAAAGACGAATTCTCGAGATAACGAATGGCTTTAGCATAATTACCTAGGTCATAATAGTACATCCCCATTTTTCTGAAAAGTAAATTACTTTGTGTGCTATTCGGGTGATTAAGGTTAAAATGATAACCTAATACTTCTATTTCAGGTTGATTCAAATAAAGCGAGCACAATACTTGGTAATATTGAGCTAAAATCACCTCGTTATTGTTCGAATTAGATTGTCTGCTTAAAAAATTAGCAAACTCCTCACGGGCTGCCACGTAGTTTTGCGCATCAAAATATTCTTTTCCTTGACTAAAATGAATGTGATTATTTTCAAAAGCGAGTGATTGCTGAGAAAATGACGAGAAATATAGGGATAAAAATAGGACGATGCAGTAAAAGGATGATCTAAATACCATAGGTTTATTGTCAATATACAAGACTAAACAATAATACGATTTTTATGTCAAATAATTGTTTTGGAATTTAGAATTATTTGGAAAAAAATAGCACATGTTAGACTATACGGCTGATTTTTATAATTTTACTAAAATCTATTTCACAACAAAAATAATTATGAATTTAAAACTACTATTATTCAGTGTTTTACTATCCTTTTGTACTCTAGCAGGACCTATCAAACACGAAATCAGCATGTCGGAACCATTTTCTCATTATTTTGAGGTAAAAACGACAGTTGATGTAAGCAAGGAAACGAATTTCATAGATCTTAAAATGGCTGCTTGGACTCCTGGCTCCTATTTAATCCGCGAATATGCAAAAAATGTGGAGTCTGTTTCGGCAGAATCAAATGGTAAAAAAATCGCTATAAACAAGATTAATAAAAATACATGGCGTGTAGCATTGACCGCTGGATTGAAGCAAATTTCGGTGCATTACCGTGTTTATGCTTTTGAAATGTCTGTTCGTACGTCGTTTTTAGACGATGCGCATGGCTACATTAACCCGGCAAGCGTTTTAATGTACTCCCCAAAATATGCTTCTGGACCTCAGGAATTGACAATTATCCCTTACAAAGACTTCAAGAGGGTGTCTACTGCGATGAAAAATGTAGGTGGATTTAATTATGTCGCGAAGAATCTCGATGAATTGATCGACTCCCCTATTGAAATAGGGAATCACAAGGTTTGGGACTTCAAAGTGAATAATATTCCACACCAAATTGCCTTTTATGGTCCCGCCAAAGTGGATTCTGTGAAATTCTTGGCTGATGTGCAGAAGATGGCGGAAGAGGCGCAGAAAGTAGTAGGAGAACATCCATGCGATCATTATTTATTCATTATTCATAATTTAAACCGCGGTGGTGGCGGTTTAGAGCACTTGTATTCGACGACCTGTCAAGTCACTCGTTCAAGCTATGAAACGCCGAAAGGGTATCAAGGTATTTTGAACCTGTTAGCGCATGAATATTTTCATTTATGGAATGTGAAGCGTATTCGGCCTAAGGCTTTGGGACCATTCGACTATGAAAATGAGAACTATACACACAATTTATGGTTCTCAGAGGGTATCACGAGTTATTATGCAGATGTGATTAATCAACGAACGGGAATGGTTTCTACAACGGATTACATCAAAGGGTTAGGTGACGATATTTCTGGAGTAGAAAATACCCCAGGAAATCAAGTGGAGTCTGCAGCTGAATCTAGCTGGGACGCTTGGATTAAGTATTACCGTCCGAACGAGAACTCGCGTAATTCCACTGTATCTTATTATGATAAAGGGGCTCTTTTGGGAGGCGTTTTGAACATGTGGATCATTCAGCAAACGAAAGGTGCTAAATGTTTAGACGATGTCTTTAAATTATTGTACCAAACCTATTACTTGAAAGCTGGGCGTGGATTTACGGATCAGGAATTAGAAGATTCCTTCTCTAAGGTAGCTGGAACTTCAGCCGCTGAGTTCTTTAAAACACATATTTACGGAGTTAAGACCCCTGATTATGCTAGTATGTTCAAAGCCTTTGGTTATCAATTCACCGATGCGAACTTGTCTAAAACGATTCCTTATATAGGGGTAAGTATTGCGGGTGGACGTGTTGTATCCCTTTATAAAGGAGGTTCTGCCTATGTGACTGGCCTGAATGTAGGAGATGAAGTATTGAAAGTAAATGGGGCTGATTTCCCAGGAATCGATAAATTGTTAGCAGATAAGAAACCGGGTGATTCGTTAGTGTTTTCTGTAAGAAGAGATGGAATGGAGCGTACCTTCTTAGTGGCAGTGCAGCAAACACCTATGAAGGCTTTTGTGATTGAATCGGAGGCTAATCCATTGGAAGCGCAATTGAAACTGCGTCGTAAGTGGTTAGGAGCTAATTAAAAGGTATGTTTTGCCATTTCGGCATACATATTTTTAAAGGTCTGTAAGACGAAATCTTGAAAGGAGGAGCTGGATACCAGCTCCTCTATTTCATTTTGGGAGGAAAAGTCCATCACAGAATATTTGTAACTCTGCTCTAAATGCGGAGTCTCAAACTTCACAATGTATTTCGAATTCCACTCAAAGAGGGAGATTCGCATTTGTGGATGGCTTATTTCCTTGATAAAATGCATTAGTCTTGAATGATTTTTACACTTTGGATCTTATCTCCTTCACGTACTAAATCAATTACTTCTAATCCTTCGATTACCTTACCAAAACACGTGTGTTTGCGGTCTAAATGTGCCGTATTGTTACGAGAATGGCAAATAAAGAATTGTGATCCACCTGTATTAGGTCCGCGGTGTGCCATTGATAAAACACCACGATCGTGGAACTGATTATTTCCTGTTAATTCACATGGAATCGTGTAGCCTGGGCCACCAGCTCCAGTTCCGTCAGGACAACCTCCTTGAATCACGAAATCCGCGATAACTCGGTGGAAAGTAATCCCATCATAAAAGCCTTTTTCCGCTAAGTCGATGAAGTTTTTAACGTGGATAGGTGCATCCTCTGTGTAGAATTCGATTTTCATTAACCCTTTATCGGTTAACATTTCTGCGTATGCCATAATTTTACATTTAATTAAGCCACAAAGATGCGAATGAAAATTGAATTATTTAAATTGAACTTTCTTTTAGCCCTATGAAATACCTCGTATTACTATTTGCATCTCTGTTTTTAATTAATTGTTCTACCACGACAGATGATGAAAAGCGCGAATCTAGCGATTTCTTCTTGCGAGGAAATGCAAAATGGAAGGAAAAAGAGTACCATGAGGCCATCAAATGGTATTCAGAGGCAGTAAAAAAGCGTCCTGATTTTTCAGATGCCTATTATAATCGCGGATTAGTTTATCAGATTCTCGAGAAAAATGAAGAAGCTCTAGCCGATTTCTCCAAAGCATTTGCCTTAGATGATAAGTTTGCACCTGCCCTCTTTAAAAAGGCAGAAATGCTTCAAACACTTCAGAGATTTGATGAGGCTGTTCCTGCAGTGGATGAACTGGTGAAATCTTTCCCAGATTCAGCCGCAAATTGGACCCTAAAGGGAGATATTTTACTACAAAAGGAGGATTTATCAGGTTCTCTTTCTTCTTATGACCGATCTTTAGCCCTTGATTCCACTTCTATCGAAACCTTGATAAACAAGGGTGTTGTTCTTCAGGAGATGAATGAAATTGATCTAGCGGAAGGGGTATTTAAGAAGGCATTGAAGTCAGGTAAATACGAGGATTTACTGAATAATAACTTAGGCTACCTCGCTATACAAAGAATGCAATGGGATTTAGCCGCTGCTTATGTGAAGAAAGCACTCGAGAAAGATCCTAAGAATGAGTTATATTTAAAGAATTGGGCCAAAATTCAGGCCAAATCAAGCCTTAAATAAGGACATATATCGCTTTAGTTCAGCCGCGTTTTCGATGGAATTCGTGTGAATTTCTAAGAGTGCAGCTCCCTTATTATTGAAAAAGACATTCAGATCTAATTCTTTCTCATTCTTGGCTGAGAAATAGCTGATATTCGCATCCTTTGCGGTATTCTCGGCGGTAAAACCTTGTTGAGTTTCCATGAATTCATCCAGCTCTGGTAGGTCTTTTGCACCCTCTAGATTACGGAATATTCCCCCGCCCCCATTATTGAAAACGATGATGCGTAGATTATCTGGAATGTAGTTGTTCCAAAGAGCATTTCGATCGTACTGAAAGGCCACATCTCCAATCAAAGAAATACATAATTTATCAGTTTTTTGGGCGGCTCCTACGGCTGTGCTTAAGCAACCATCTATCCCGCTGGTGCCTCGATTAGAGAATACTTCTGTCTTATTGAATTTCGCCAAAGTCCAATTAATGTACCTAACAGCCAATGAATTAGCCACATGTACTTCTGCCTTTTGTTTTTCAATGGCTTCAGTCATTGCTTGGTAAACATGGATTTCAGTCCAGTTTTTTTCGGCAAAAAACGCTGATTGCTTTTCTTCGAAATCTATATTCCAAGCCGTCCAGTTTTTCTTCGTCCAGCTTACGGCTGCTAAAAAGTTTTCGGCGCTCGTGTTAATCACATGGCTTAAAGATAGGAATGGATCCGGTCTTCCAATTGGATTTGGATGGATGAGCCAAGATTGTTTCGGCTTATGAGTACGTAAAAACTGCTTAATTCGCTTAGAAACGAAGGATTTTCCGAAATGGATATGCAAATCAGGCTGCAGAGATGGCCAGACCGACTCATTGGCTAATATCAAATCATGCGCTATCGTACTTCCACAATTTGAAGTAGCATCTCCAATGACTGGAATTCCATAGGCTTTCAACGTTTCGAAGATCGAATTGTCTTCCATTTGTCCAACCGTCACGAGTATTTTCTGCGCTGAAGCAATTTCTTGGTTGAAATATGTATAGTCTACTTTATTCTTTGTGCTTTGCTCTTTGTTCTTTGTCAGATTTTGTCGCAGGGAAAAAGTCTCACTTTTTTCCAAGACAAAACCTGACTCAGGGTAAAACGGCTCACTAATGGGCACATTTATCTGTACGGGCCCTTTCGGTTCCTCTAATGCAGTCACAGGAGCTTCAGTACAATCATCCGTTTCAAAATCATAAAAGGCCTTGGCATGGTTTCCGAAGAGGTTTTCTTGGTAAATGGTTTGGCCATCCCATTGTCCAATCCATTCTTTCGGGCGATCTGCCGTTAAGACGATTAATGGAACCTCCTGGAAGAAGGCTTCTACTACCGCCGGGGCAAAGTTTAAACCTGCTGAACCTGAGGTGCAGCAAAGGATGACAGGACGACCCGTTTTTAAGGCAATTCCTAGGCCAAAAAATCCAGCCGAGCGTTCATCTGAGATCGAATAGCATTTGAAACCGCCGTGGCGTGTTAGAGCAATCATTAAGGGGGCATTTCTGGATCCAGGACATATAACCGCCTCATTTACACCTTGTTGATATAAAGAGTCTACTAGTTCGATGATGCCTTTTGGAAATGCCATAGCAAAAAAAAGCCTCGTGAGAGGCTTTAAAAATTATCCAAGATATGTTTTTAGTGCTTTGCTTCGAGAAGTGTGTCGTAAACGACGGATCGCTTTCTCTTTAATTTGTCTCACACGCTCGCGAGTTAAATTAAATTTCTCACCGATCTCCTCTAAAGTCATCGCATGTTCGCCATTTAAGCCGAAATACAAGGTAACTACATCTGCCTCACGTTGAGTTAAGGTAGATAAAGCGCGTTGTACTTCACGACGAAGTGAATCGTTAATTAAACCAGAATCTGGTTTGTCTTCAGAATCGTTCTCTAATACGTCTAAAAGCGAATTTTCCTCTCCTTGAACGAATGGTGCATCCATAGAAACGTGACGACCTGAAATCTTCAACGTATCTACAACCTCACCCGTAGAGATCTCTAAAACCTCTGCTAATTCTTCTGGAGATGGCTCACGCTCAAACTTTTGCTCTAATTCAGAGAATGTTTTTGAAATCTTGTTCAAAGAACCTACTCTGTTTAATGGCAAACGTACGATACGAGATTGCTCCGCTAATGCTTGAAGGATCGATTGACGAATCCACCAAACTGCGTATGAAATAAATTTAAAACCACGTGTTTCATCAAAACGTTGTGCCGCTTTGATCAAACCTAAGTTTCCTTCGTTAATTAAGTCACCTAAGCTAAGACCTTGGTTTTGGTATTGTTTTGCAACGGATACCACGAAACGAAGGTTCGCTTTCGTTAAACGCTCTAATGACAATTGATCCCCATCGCGAATTTTCTGCGCTAGGATTACCTCTTCATCCGGAGTCAATAAATCGACTTTACCGATCTCTTGAAGGTATTTGTCTAGAGATTGACTTTCCCTGTTGGTAATTTGTTTGCTAATTTTTAGCTGTCTCATAAGATCTTACAACAGAATGAAAGCGTCACGCACGAATGCGCGACGCTTGGATAAACATTTTATTATTCAGCTGATGCAGCTGGAGCCTCTGGTTTTTCTGGCTTAGGTAAAAGAACCTTAGCAGATAAACGGAATTTGCCCGTTTTCTTATCTACTTCGACTAATTTAACCTTTACTTTATCTCCTTCTTTGAAAACACCGTCCATCGTGTCGATGCGATCCCATGAAATCTCAGAGATATGTAATAAACCATCTTTACCCGGTAAAAATTCCACGAACGCTCCGAATGCTTGAATATTCTTCACTTTTCCTTCGTAAATCTCTCCTACCTCTGGTAAAGTAACGATTCCACGAACCATGCTAACCGCTTTCGCCATCGCATCTCCGTTTGAAGAGAAGATACTTACGTATCCACCATCTTCTTTTTCTTCAATCGTAACCGTAGCACCTGATTGCTTTTGGATATCTTGAACTACTTTACCACCTGGTCCGATTACCGATCCAATCTGGTCTTTCATAATCTTGATAACCGTTGCACGAGGAGTTTGAGGTTTGAAATCTTCTCTAACGGCAGGAATCGCCTTCTTCATCTCGTTTAAGATGTGTAAACGACCTTCTTTCGCTTGAGAAAGAGCTTCTGCTAAAACTTCGTAAGATAAACCTTGAACTTTGATGTCCATTTGGCAAGCCGTGATACCGTTTTCAGTACCCGTAACTTTAAAGTCCATATCGCCTAAGTGATCTTCATCACCTAAGATATCAGATAATACAGCGTATTTACCTGTTTTTGAATCAGAAATTAATCCCATCGCGATACCTGAAACTGGCGCTTTGATTTTTACACCTGCGTCCATTAAAGCTAAAGTACCTGCACAAACTGTTGCCATTGAAGACGAACCATTTGATTCTAGGATATCAGAAACGATACGTAATGTGTAAGGGAAGTCTTCCATTTTAGGTAAAACCTTCTTAATCGCACGCATCGCTAAGTTTCCGTGACCTACTTCACGACGACCTACCCCACGGTTTGGTTTAACCTCACCTGTAGAGAAGCCTGGGAAGTTGTAGTGCAACATAAATTTGTTGTACCCTTGTGTCATCGGTTGATCTATGATTTGCTCATCCATTTTCGTACCTAAAGTAACGGTAGTTAAGGATTGAGTTTCACCACGAGTGAAAACAGATGAACCGTGTGGTGTAGGTAAATAATCTACTTCACATGTGATTTGACGGATTTCATTCAATTTACGACCATCTAAACGGTAGCGCTCTTGCAATACTAATTGACGAGCTGCTTCTTTTTCGATATCGT
>JBEBDF010000011.1:0-43980 GCA_041157105.1 Bacteroidota bacterium
AACCAATGAAACAGGCTTTTAATCCGCTAGTCCTTTTTTTACCTGATTAATTCAATCGCACCTCTTTCTTAAACGCAAAATCTTTGATAATTTAGTGTAAAATTATGTCTGTGGAAGAAAATCAACAAAACACACCTATTTATAACGACGATAGTATTCGTTCCCTAGATTGGAAAGAACATATTCGGTTACGTCCGGGTATGTATATTGGTAAATTAGGCGATGGTTCATCAGTGGATGATGGTATCTATGTGCTCGTGAAGGAAATCATGGATAACTCCATCGATGAGCACATGATGGGAAATGGCAAGTCCATTGATGTGAAGATTTCTGATCATAAAGTAGAAGTACGTGATTATGGCCGCGGTATTCCATTGGGAAAGGTGATTGATTGCGTTTCTAAGATTAATACGGGTGGTAAATATGATTCAGGTGCTTTCCAAAAGTCCGTGGGTTTGAATGGTGTGGGAACGAAGGCGACTAATGCACTTTCAAATTACTTTAAGGTACAATCCTACCGAGATGGTCAGACGAAATGGGCTGAGTTTTGTAAAGGTGAATTAACTGCAGAGTCGAAGGGAATTGAGGCGTCTAATGCTAAAAGTGGTACTCATGTTCAGTTTGAACCGGATAATACCATTTTCAAAAACTACCACTTTATTCCTCAGTATTTAGATTCTTTATTTTGGAATTATGCCTATTTAAATGCAGGATTAACGATTAATTTCAATGGTGAAAAATATTTTTCCCAAAATGGTCTTTTTGACTTGCTTTCTAAAAAGACAAACGCAGATGAAAATCGTTACCCTATTGTTCATTTAAAAGGAAATGATATTGAATTAGCGATTACTCACAATAACCAATACGGAGAAGAATACTATTCTTTTGTAAATGGTCAAAATACCACACAAGGAGGAACGCACTTAGCAGCTTTTAGAGAAGCGATTGTTCGAACTGTTCGTGAATTCTTTAAGAAGGATTTTGATCCATCCGATGTGCGCGCCTCTATCGTAGCAGCGATTGCGATTCGAGTGCAAGAACCTGTTTTTGAGTCCCAAACAAAAACTAAATTAGGTAGTACCACAATTTCACCTGATTCTAATTCTACCTCCATACGTACTTTTATAGGTGATTTTGTAAAAACAGAACTTGATAATTATTTACACCAAAATCCAGCTTCAGCCGATGCCTTATTAAAGCGTATTCTACAATCAGAACGTGAACGTAAGGATATTGCGGGTATTAAGAAGTTAGCTAATGAGCGTGCTAAAAAAGCAAACCTTCATAATAAGAAATTACGGGATTGTCGCGTTCATTTGTCAGATGAAAAGTCTGAAACACGTCATGATACCACTCTATTTATTACGGAGGGCGATTCTGCGTCTGGAAGTATTACTAAATCTAGGGATGTACAATTGCAAGCGGTTTTTAGTCTGAGAGGTAAGCCACTGAATAGTTTTGGCCTAACAAAGAAAATCGTTTATGAAAATGAAGAATTCAATCTTTTGCAGCATGCTTTAGATATTGAAGATTCATTAGATAATCTTCGTTATAATAAAATTGTGATTGCAACCGATGCAGATGTCGATGGAATGCACATTCGCTTATTGATACTTACTTTCTTCTTACAGTTCTTTCCTGATTTAGTTAGAAATGGTCACTTATATATTTTGGAGACTCCTCTATTTAGAGTTCGAAATAAAAAAGAGACGCGTTACTGCTATTCTGATGAGGAACGTCGCAATGCTATAGAAGCACTTGGACCTAAGCCTGAAATTACACGTTTTAAGGGTTTAGGTGAGATTTCCCCAGAGGAGTTTGGCAATTTTATTGGTGAGGATATCAAGTTAGAACCAGTGATACTTGAAAAAGATTTTACGATTCCTCAATTGCTCACCTATTACATGGGTAAGAATACACCTGAGCGCCAAAAGTTCATTATAGATAATTTAGTTGTCGAAAAAGACTTAGAAGAAGTTCTATTAGGCTAATCAAAAATTTAATTCAAGGAGTTGCTTCAGTTCTTTCAAGGCTTTAGCATCTCCTTTTTTTTCTGCCAGTACAATTCCCAGTTTGATTATTTCTTCCGCCTTTGTATCCTGATCATCAGCCAAAAGTGCGTTTGCATAGGTATAATAGGTAGCAATGTAATCTGGAAAATCAGCTAATAGCCTAGTAAACAAGCTAAAAGCTTCGTCTATTGCCCCTTCTTTTTGAAATTCAAAAGCCAATAAATAGTAATTAAATGGATCCATTGGATCTGAGTTAATCTCTTTTTTTATAAATTCTTTGCGATCCATTTTGCTAAATTAAAAACAAATTAGTATGCTTGCATAACAATTTTAATCTGCCATGAAAATACTAGTCTGTATCTCCTGTGTCCCTGACACTACCTCAAAAATAGCAATAGATCCGTTAACCTCCCAAATTAGTAATCAGGGTTTAACTTTTATTGTTGGTCCTTATGATGATTACGCACTTTCTAGAGCTATCGAAATAAAAGAAAGCTCTGGAGCTGAAGTTATTGTTTTGCACGTAGGTGGCGCTGATTCAGAGGCGCTTATACGTAAATGTTTAGCCTTGGGTGCTGATTCTGCTGTTCGTATCGATGGCAATCCTACAAGTTCTGCTCAAATAGCTTCGGCCATTGTTGCTTATGTAGAGCAAAATCCGATGGATTTAATATTGATGGGAAAAGAATCCATTGATTATAATTCTGGAATCATTCATGGATTAGTAGCTGGTGGCTTAGGATATACGCATTTCAATCCAGTAATGCATTTAGATATCGCCGGTGATGGTTTGAATTTAGAGGTGGAAATGGATGGCGGCAAAATGGAGGTTTATTGTCCCCTACCAGCTGTGTTAGGTTGCCAAGAGCCAATTGCAGAATGGAAAATACCATCAATGCGAGGTATAATGACAGCGCGTACAAAAGAAATAGTGGTTTTACCTTTAAATTCAGATAACCACATTCAACTTGTCAAAGCAGACATTGCCGAAACAGCGCGCAAGAATACAATGATACCAGCTGAAAATGCTGAGCAGTTAATTGATTTATTAAGAACCGAGACAAACGTATTATAAGATGAATAAGGTAGCCATTATTGCACAAACAAAGGAAGGTCAACTATCAGATACTTCTAAACAACTTATTTCTTTTTTATCTTCTTTTAAGCCGGAATCAATTCTAGTTTTGGCGATAGGTGATGTTAAGTTTACCAGTATTGCCTCTTCAAGGTCTGTGGATGTAATTCATTTAGCTGAGGGTCTTTGGTCAGATTCTTCTACCGTTCAACCTTTATTGTCAGTATTGGATGGTTTTCATGTTTTTGGCATAAAATCGATACAAATTGACAATTTACTCTCTTTATTAGCCGCGAGTTCTAAGAAAGAAATGGTATCCGGTATACAACAACTCGGATTTTCAAACGGATCCTTTAGCATAAGTAAATCTATTTTTTCAGGGAAAGCATCACTTTCTTTAACAACTCAAACAGCTACTTACTTTAGTCTAAATCGTAATTTCGATTTTAGTGGCAGTGTAGAATTATCAGAACTAAATGTAGGAACTTCCACTTCATTAACACAATCAACTACTAGTAAGGCTTCCATCAAAACATTAAAACCTATTACAGGCTCTATTCCTCTTCCAGAAGCTACTCTGGTGGTTGGAGCCGGTCGTGGTTTAAAGGATCCAGGTAATTGGACTATAGTAGAGGATTTAGCTAAAGCATTAGGTGCCGCTACAGCCTGCTCTAAGCCAGTATCTGATTTAAACTGGCGTCCACACCACGAACACGTAGGCCAAACAGGTGTAAAGATCTCTCCTAATCTCTATATTGCTTGTGGCATTTCTGGAGCCATACAGCATTTAGCTGGGGTCAACGGTTCCCGCATAGTCGTTGTTATAAATAATGACCCTGAAGCACCTTTTTTCAAACATGCAGACTATGGAATAGTAGGAGATGTTAATGATATCTTACCAAGATTAACAAAAAAGCTTCAATCTCATTAAAATTAGCGGTCTAATTGGTACATTTGTATTTTACTATAGGCCTTTGAAAGAGTTTGTTCCTTTGCGTATTTTATCTGTGAATCCTAGTTCTGTAGGTGCTAGTTCTTATATTCTTTTATTAGAATCGGATAATTCACAGGCCTTGCGATTTCCGATAGTCATTGGAAGCCAAGAGGCCCAATCCATATCTGTTTATTTAGAAAATATTCAGACGAGCAGGCCCCTAACTCATGATTTATGCGTTAATCTTCTTTCTCATTCAAACGTTACTCTTCAAAGAGTTATTATTACAGACTTCAAGGATGGTATATTTTATGCAAATTTGGAGGTAAAAAAGGACGGTGAAATCTTAGTTATAGACGCTAGACCATCTGATTCTATAGCATTAGCCATTCGTTTAGCAATTCCTATTTTGATTTCTAATAAACTATTAAGTGACATTTGTATCCCTGAAGAAGAGTTCCTTGATGAACCAGAAGGTGATATGCTACTTCAGGAGAAAGTGCCAATTATGCGATCTAAGTCTGAGCTAGAAGATTTATTAAATAAGGCTTTGTTAGAAGAGAATTATGAAGAAGCGGCCAAAATTAGAGATGAAATTGATAAATTATAGGTATGAAATATTCTAAAAGTCGTCCACAATCAACTCAATTGACATTGGTTATTTCCATGGCGAGTTTGGCCTTTATACTTGCTTTGTTCTTTCAATTATTCGTAAGTGTGAAATCTTGGGGTGATGAGATTAAATCTCAAATGAAGGTTTATGTTTATTTAAGTGATTCACTTGACACCTCTGATTTTGCTTCAGCTATTACTTATTTTAAGTCTCGTCCTTATGTAGAAATAAAAGAATTAAAACCTAATCTAGAATTCAAATCAAAGGCACAAATAGCCTCTGAATTTTTAAAATCCTCTCAAGAAGATTATAAAAACCTTTTAGGAGAGGAAAACCCTTTTAAAAATTGCTTGATTTTAGGTATCAAGGAAGAGTACAAAAATGAAGCTTCGTTTAAAAAAATCGTTGCAGAGATTCAAACAAGACCTGAAGTTTATGAGGTGACCTATCCTAATACATTTATAGGTACATTATTAGGAAAAATTAAATCGGTGGGGTATGTTGGAGTAGTTTTGATTATCATTTTAATTCTATTCGTATACATTCAATTAGCTAACAATATTCGTTTGCACATTCATGGAAACCGTGTTTTAATTAAAACGATGCAGCTACTAGGAAGCACAAATAGTTTTATTCAAAAGCCCTATTTGTTGAATTCTTTACTTGTCGGTTTCATCGGCGGTCTAATCGGATTTATCTTAGCTGATTGCGCCTTCTATTATTTTTCTACGTCTATTCCAGAAATCTCTTCTTTGTTTTTTGAAATTAGTAATCAGGTGCAGTTAGTCTTAGTCTGTGTAGGTTTTTGCACACTATTTAGTTTAATCGCTTCCTTCTTTGCAATTTCAAAGTATTTAAAAATTCAACATACAAACCTATTTTAATATGAGCCAATCGAATATGCCATTAGGTACTAAAGACATTAAAATTCTTTTACTAGGTATTGGAATTATGTTAATTGGTTTTTTTGTGATGACTTTAGATAAAGAAGAATTTGGTTTTGGCTTTTTAGGGCTAACCTTAGGCCCCATTCTTGTTTTAACTGGAATAATTATTCCTGTGTTCTCACTTTTTAAGTGGAAGCGTTAATGACAGAGATTCTTAAAACAATTATACTAGGTTTAGTAGAGGGTTTAACTGAGTTTTTACCTGTCTCGTCTACAGCTCATTTAATTGTTTCTGAAAATTTATTAGGGATTGAAAATTCGAAATTTCTTAATTTTTTCACCGTCTTTGTACAATTGGGTGCAATTGCCGCTGTCCCCTTTCTTTACTTCAAAAGGTTATTCGCCTCAGGTTTATCTATTTACTATACTATTATAGCCTCATTTATCCCTGCCGTTATTTTGGGTGTTTTATTTGATGATTTATTGGAAGCCTTATTTCAGGGATATTGGTTTATTGCTGCATCATGGATTGTAGGAGGAATTATATTGATTCGGATTGATAAGTGGTTACCTACTAAGGTTGATTCGATTGAAATTCAATCAATTTCGTATTTAAAAGCCTTTAAAATAGGTTTGTTTCAATGTATAGCTATGATTCCAGGTGTTTCACGCTCTGGGGCGACTATTGTAGGTGGTCGAGTTTTGGGACTTAGTCATTCCGCCGCTGTGGAATATTCATTTTTATTAGGGATTCCAACTATTTTAGGGGCATGTGCAAAAAAGTTATTGGACTACCGTAATGATTTGGATATCTTGTTTACGAAAGAGCATATTCAATTTTTGAGTATAGGAACAGTAATAAGTTTCATAGTGGCCATGTTAACCATTAAGTGGATGGTGGGTTTTGTTAAGAAACATGGATTCGCTTTGTTTGGATACTATCGCATTATTATCGGGCTCTTACTAAGTATATACTTGTGGAAGAATTAACGGACGTTCAAGATAAGTTTTATGTGATAAATAAGCCTAAAGAATGGTCTTCTTTTGATGTCGTGAAGAAGATTCGTAATCTGGGACGATTTAAGAAAATAGGTCATGCTGGTACATTAGACCCTCTAGCTACGGGAATACTTATCTTGTGCGTAGGAAAATACACAAAAAAGATTGATTATTTTCAATCGCTTACAAAGACCTATAGTGGTAAACTAGTTTTAGGCAAAACAACTCCTTCGATTGATTTAGAAACGGATTTTGATGGAGAATTTCCAATTGACCATATTGATTCGACCTTATTAGAAGAAGTTCGTAAAACTTTTTTAGGAACAATACAGCAGGTCCCTCCTATTTATTCGGCTATTAAATTAAATGGTCAACGTTTATTTACCCATGCTCGAAATGGAGTGAGCGCCGATGAATTAGATATTAAAATTAGAGAAGTAGAAGTATATGCGATGGAAATCGATGCAACTCACTTTCCGGAGATAAGCTTTGAAATTGAATGTAGTAAAGGAACGTATATACGAAGTATTGTACGTGATTTTGGAATTAAATGTCAATCAGGCGCGTATATGAGTGAATTGGTGCGAACAAAAATTGGGGATTGGGGTTTAGATAAGGCACAAGAAGTAGCCACATTTAATAGCGATTTACATGAAGTGCTTTTATAGTTTTGATTCTGTGCAGATTGATTCCGCTACAGCGGTCACAATAGGTATGTTTGATGGGTTGCATTTAGGTCATTTGAAGGTTATTCAAGGCTGTTTAGATGTAGCTAAAACAAACGGCCTAAAAACTTGTATTATTACTTTTTCCAATCACCCGGCTGATCATTTTACGGGAAAGCGTAATGAATTATTAATGCCAAATCAGGAAAAAATAGCAGCATTAGAAGCTTTGGGTATTGATTATACACTAATACTTCCATTTGATTCTTTTATTGTCGAATTACCTGCTAGAAACTTTATTCAAGATTTACTTATTAAACGGATTAAAGCGACTAAAGTCATTTTAGGTTATGACAATCATTTTGGAAAAAATAGAGAAGGATCTATTTCATTTATTAAGAAAGAGTTTGCTACAGAATTAGAGGCAATTTCAATTGATGTAGCTAAAGTAGAAGATGTTATTGTAAGTTCATCACAGATAAAGAAACACCTTTCAGAAGGAGACGTAGCTAAAGCTAATGCCATGCTAGGTCAAAAATTTGCTGTTTCAGGTAAAGTCGTTCACGGAAATCAAAATGGACGTAAGATTGGATTTCCTACGGCAAATATGTCACTTCATGCAGATAACAAGTTTATTCCCCAATTAGGCGTTTATTTATGCGAAGTACATATTAAGGCAGGAACCTATTTTGGTTTGACAAATATGGGGTACCGACCTACCTTAAATAAAGATGAAGGTATTCACATCGAAACACATATTTTGGGATTTGATGAAGATATTTATGGTCAAATGATCGAAATCAAATTTATAGAGAAGATTCGATCAGAAAAAAGATTTGATTCCTTTGATGAATTAAAGAATCAAATCTCTGCCGATTTAGCCTGGGCTAAACTGTATCTAGCACAAGTTCATATAACTTCCCAAGAAAACTAATTCGTCCCCTCTCTTATTCAACAATTCTTCTATCTTCTGATCTAATTTGTTGCCTTCAATATCTATGAAGAACCAAAATTTAAATTCATTGGTGTCTTTCTGGGGCCGTGATTCTATTTTTAATAAGTTTATTCCTCTTGATTCAAAGTCTTGCAAAAGGGATAAAAGTGCCCCTGGTTTATCATCGTTCTTTAATTTTACTGCTAAGCTAGTCTTATCTTTATCTGTTTTCTTCAAATTTTCTACTTTGGAAATAATGAAAAAGCGAGTTTGATTCGAATCATTATCTTGAATGTTTTCAAACAAAATGGGTAAGGAATATATCTTGGCAGCAATATGTGAACATAGGGCTGCTCCATCCTCCTCCTCTACGGCTAATTTCGCCGCACGCGAGGTTGAATCTACTTGTATAAAAAAATCTTCCTCTTGTCCAGAGAAATAATCGTTTAAAAATCCTTTACATTGTTGAAAAGCAATATCTTTTGAATAGATTCTTTTAATTCCATGTACGCCGTTATGCTTAGAAGCTAAACAAAAGTTTACTGGAATAATTATTTCTGAAATAACATATAACTTTTTTTCATTTAAAAGATCCATCGTCTCTTTTACCATTCCCTCTTGATTGTTCTCAATAGGTACCACACCGTATTTTGCACGACCTGTTTCAACAGACTCAAAAACGGATTTAATAGTTGGTAAAGAAATATAATCAGCGACAGCTCCAAATCGATTTTCTGCAGCTTGATGTGTAAAGCTACCCTCTGGGCCTAAATAACAAATGATTTCAGGTAATTCTAAATTACGAGAAACTCCAAATATCTCCAGAAATATGGCCTCAATAGCCTCTTTCTTAAGTTTACCAATATACTGGCTAGCTAAACGATCGATGATCTCTTTCTCCCGATCAGGATGATAAATAACAGCGTTTGATTCACGTTTTAATTTACCAATCTCCTCAACAAATTCCATTCGTTTAACTAATAATGAAAGTATGGAATCGTCTATGTGATCAATCTTAGTTCTTAATTCAGGTATATTCATGCGTAATAATCAGCTTATTAGCTCAATTTACGAATTTTAGAAGATTTAAGGAAAGGAAATAAAAAAAGGATTTGAATAAATCCTTTTAATTTAACACGACATTTGTGTGATTCCGTTTGGATTCGAACCAAAGACCTACTGCTTAGAAGGCAGTTGCTCTATCCAACTGAGCTACGGAACCTTAATCAAAATAAAAGTCAACTTATAATTGGTGTAAAACACTTCCTCATAAATTGACTTTTGTCGGGGTGGCAGGATTCGAACCTACGACCTCTTGGTCCCAAACCAAGCGCGATACCGGGCTACGCTACACCCCGAAAATTGACTGCGGAGAGAGAGGGATTCGAACCCTCGGTACCGTTACCAGTACGCATGTTTAGCAAACATGTCCTTTCGGCCTCTCAGGCATCTCTCCTAGCATTTAAGAGAGCACAAATGTAGTAAATATATTTAGTAAATGAAATATATGGCTAAAAATTATTTGGCCAAAACATCAAAACTAGATACCGATTTGCCCTCCAAACTTGTTTTACCCATTAGATACAAATCAATATTCCTTGCAGCTTCACGTCCTTCAGAAATGGCCCAAACAACAAGTGATTGACCACGTCTTGCATCACCTGCAATGAAAACTTTCTCATTATCAGATTGATATGATGAATTTGCTACCAAATTACCACGTTCATCTGACTTAACACCGACAGAAATTAATTGATCAAATAAACTATCGTGATCTGTATGAATAAATCCTGCCGCCACAAGAGCGAGATCACATGGAATTTTTCTACTATTAATTACTTCTTGTTCCATTTTCCCATCCTTCATATTGTAAACGATGTCACCAATAAGCAAGGCCCCTAGCTCTCCTTTATCATTTTTGATAAATTCTTGTAAAGAAATAGACCAAAGCCGTTCCACTCCTTCATCATGAGAGGTAGAAGTTCGTAACATATTTGGCCAATTAGGCCAAGGAGTATTCGATGCTCTTTCTACTGGAGGTTTAGGCATCACTTCAATTTGTGTAATTGAAGCAGCTCTGTGACGATTAGAAGTACCTACACAATCAGAGCCTGTATCGCCCCCACCGATTATAACCACATGTTTTCCTTCAGCGTGAATATTTGTATTACCGTATTTTTCACCTTTGTGATTAACTTCTAAATTGATAGATGCATTACGCTTATTTTGTTGGGATAAAAATTCCATGGCAGGATAAATACCACGTGCATCGTTTCCTTTTGCTGCAATCACGCGAGGTGTTGTGCTTCCTGTGGCTACTAAAACCGCATCAAAGTTATTAGTTAAATTGGCTAATTTATCCGTAGTCCCCACATTCGCATTAGTAACAAAAATTATTCCTTCTTGCTTCATTATCTCTACCCGACGCGTGACTACTGACTTATCTAATTTAAAATCTGGAATGCCGTAACGTAATAAACCGCCAATTTGATCAGCACGTTCATAGACAGTGACCAGGTGTCCTGCCTTATTCAATTGAGCTGCTGCAGCTAAACCTGCAGGTCCAGAGCCGATGATTGCAATTTTCTTGTCCGTACGTACCTTAGGTACAAATGGAATAACCCAACCCTCAGCATAGGCTTTCTCTATAATTGATTTCTCAATTAACTCGATAGCCACAGCAGGCTTATTAATACCTAATACACAGGAGGACTCACATGGTGCAGGACAAATTCGACCCGTAAACTCAGGAAAGTTATTTGTTGTACTTAAAATATCATAGGCATACTTCCAATTTTGCTCATAAACAGCATCATTGAATTCAGGGATGATATTTCCAAGCGGACAACCATTATGACAAAATGGTGTGCCACAATCCATACAGCGACTTGCTTGCGCTTCTGTGTCAGCTGTAGAATTTAGTAATTCAATTTCTTTGTAATCATTCACACGCTCAGATACAGCTCTTTTAGGAGCTAATTTGCGGTCAATTTCCAAAAATCCTGTAGGCTTACCCATTCTATCTTATTTTAAATCTACTTTAATATCTTGATACACTCTGTCTTTATCTGCTAATACATCAGAAATACTCAACTTTCTTGTACTTAAAGCATTCTTATAATCCACTGGTAACACTTTTTTAAATTGACTTGATAAGGCATTGAAATTATCAAATACTAATTTTCCTTTCACTGAATTAGTTAGTAAAACGTGTTTTTCCAAATACATCAAAATGATATTTTTATCTTCTGGAGTTAACTCAGTGATTTCTACCATCTCCCGATTCACTTTTGCGTCAAATGTATTTTGGTCATCTAACACATAAGCTACACCACCCGACATTCCCGCGCCAAAGTTTCTTCCTGTATTACCTAAAATAATAACTAAACCTCCCGTCATGTACTCACAACCGTGATCACCAATACCTTCAACAACCACTTTTGCACCTGAATTTCTAACGCAAAAACGTTCACCAGCCATACCCGCTAAATAAGCTTCACCTGAAGTGGCTCCATAGAATGAAACATTACCTACAATAGAGTTTTCTGATGCTTTAAAAGTTGCTTGTGGGGATGGATAAGCTACGAGTGTAGCACCACATAGACCTTTTCCAATATAGTCATTAGAATCTCCTTCTATTTCAAAATGGATTCCTTTCACGGCAAATGCCCCAAAAGATTGACCTGCAGTACCTGTGAACTTAATCTTGATAGAATCAGCAGGCAAGCCCTTTTCGCCATATTTCTTTGTTATTTCATTTGATAAAATTGTACCTACCGAACGATTAACATTAATAATACTAAGTTCAGAACTTACTTTCACTCCTTTATCTATTGCTGGTTTAGCTATTTTTAACAACTCCCAATCTAGTTGATCATCTAATCCATGATCTTGATCTTCTGACTTAAATACAGACACTCCTTCTGCTAAAGATGCAGAGGCTAAAATTGGATTTAAGTCTAAATTTTTGAACTTCCAATGTCCCGATAAATCTTTCATTTCTAAAAGATCCACTCTGCCCACCATTTCTTCTAATTTTCGGAAACCTAGCTCAGCCATAATCTCTCTTAATTCTTGAGCTAAAAAGTGGAATAAATTAACCACATGATCTGCTTGGCCAGTATATAATGCTCTTAATTCAGGGTTTTGTGTGGCTACTCCTACCGGACAAGTATTCAAGTGGCATTTACGCATCATGATACACCCTGCAGTTACGAGTGCAGCCGTCGCGACACCGAATTCCTCTGCTCCTAACATAGCAGCGACTGCAATATCTTTACCTGTTTTGATTTGGCCATCGGCTTGAATAGTAACACGCCCACGAAGTTTGTTCTTAACTAATGTTTGGTGAGTTTCTGCTAAACCAAGTTCCCAAGGTAAACCAGCATGACGTATGGATGATAAGGGTGATGCTCCTGTACCACCATCATATCCGGCTATTAATATATGATCAGCATGTGCTTTTGCCACACCAGCAGCAATGGTTCCTACTCCAGCCTCGGAAACTAATTTAACGGATATTCTAGCCGCTCTATTTGCGTTCTTCAAGTCAAAGATTAATTGTGCCAAATCCTCAATTGAATAAATATCATGGTGAGGAGGTGGAGATATTAAACCCACACCAGGCGTACTGTGACGTGTTTTACCAATCCAATCATCTACTTTATGCCCTGGAAGTTGACCTCCTTCGCCCGGTTTTGCACCCTGAGCCATTTTAATTTGAAGCTCAGTAGCATTCGTTAAATAATTAGCGGTAACGCCAAAACGTCCCGAAGCAACTTGCTTAATGGCCGAATTCATTGAATCTCCATTTTCCATCTTTTCAAAACGAATAGGATCTTCACCCCCCTCACCTGTATTTGATTTACCACCAATACGATTCATTGCAATGGCTAAAGTGGTATGAGCCTCATACGAGATGGAACCAAATGACATAGCACCAGTCGCAAAGCGTGCTAATATATTTTCAACTGGTTCCACTTCATCAATTGATATCGCCTTACTCGACTTAAATTTCAGTAAGCCACGAAGTGTAATCGACTTTTTACTCTGATCATCAATTAATTGAGCATATTTTTTGTAAATAGAATAGTCATTCTGCTTAGTCGCCTGCTGCAACAAGTGAATTGTAGCCGGATTAAATAAGTGTTCCTCGCCCCGCTGTTTCCACTGATAAATACCACCAACTTCTAATTTAGGGGAATCTTGTTTTCTTAATAAATAACCTGAGGAATGCTTGATTAGTGCTTCTTTGGCAATTATATCTAAACTAATTCCACCAATTCGGGAAATAGATCCGCTGAAATAAGTATCCACCACCTCTTTACCTAAACCTAAAATTTCAAAAATTTGGGCACCTTGATAGGATTGCAAAGTCGAAATACCCATTTTAGAGAAAATCTTTAATAACTCTCCATTAACGGCTTTAATATAATTATATTCTAACTTATCATAACTCAAATCTTTATTTACAAAGCCTTGTTCTTTCATAGCTTTGATGGTTTCAAATGCCATGTATGGATTAATAGCGCTGGCACCATAACCAATTAAAGTGGCAAAATGATGTGTCTCCCAAACATCTCCCGCTTCAATAATGATACCCACTTTTGCTCTTTTCTTTGTACGAATCAGATGATTATGAACTGAAGCCAAAGCTAATAAAGAAGGGATAGGCGCATGAGAACTATCTATTCCACGATCAGTCAATAAGATGATAGAATAGCCATCATCCACGGCATCTTCAGCGTAATGATTAATGCGATCTAATGCTTTTTTAAGAACACCCTCCTCTTCTGAGGCCCGAAAAGTCATGTGAATCGACTTAGTTTGAAAATTCTCATGATCAATCCAACGTATCTTCTCGACCTCTTTGTTGCGTAATACGGGTTGTTGAATCTCAATTTGACGACAATGCGTAGGACTTTCCTCTAATAAATTAGATAATCCACCAATATCAGATAAAAGAGACATCACCATTCTTTCCCGAATAGGATCGATGGGTGGATTAGTCACTTGGGCAAATAATTGCTTGAAATAAGAGGATAAATGCTGGGCTTTTTCAGATAACACAGCTAAGGGAGTGTCAATACCCATTGAACCTAATGCTTCCTTACCAGTCTCAGCCATTTGTGCTAATACAACACGGATATCTTCGGTCGTAAACCCAAAGATCTGCTGTCTAGACACTAATTCAATTGCTTTAGGTTGTCTATACTCAGAACCAGCTTCGGGTAAATCCTCAACACGAATCTTATTTTTTAAGAGCCACTCACCATACGGTTGTTGCTGACAAATTCTCTCTTTTAATTCTTCGTCCGGTATAATACGACCCTGTTCCATATCCACTACGAACATTTTACCTGGCTGCAAACGACCTTTAGATACAATTGTAGCAGGATCTAAATCAAGTACACCTGCTTCAGAGGCCATAATTACATGGTCATCAGATGTCACCCAGTATCGCGATGGACGCAAACCATTTCTATCTAAGGTGGCTCCAATCATTTTGCCATCAGTAAATGAGATACTCGCAGGGCCATCCCATGGCTCCATCATAGCAGCATGGTATTCATAGAAATCCTTTTTATATTTCTCCATACTCTCATTACCGTCCCATGCCTCTGGAATTAACATCATCATGACATGTGGCAAAGAGCGACCTGTCAGATACAATAATTCAATTGCATTATCTAAGATAGCAGAGTCAGATTGGCCAAGGCTGCAAACAGGAAGAATCATATCTAATTCCTCTTGCGAAAAGTACTTACTGGAGAACAACGCAGATTGAGCCTGCATCCATGATGAATTACCTTTTACCGTATTAATTTCTCCATTGTGTGCAATGAAGCGAAAAGGCTGTGCTAGCTTCCACTCCGGAAAGGTATTCGTTGAGAAACGCGAGTGTACGATAGCCAAAGCTGAAGTAAAATTCTCTTGAAAAAGGTCCAAAAAATAACCAGGAACTTGCATCGTTGTCAACATACCCTTGTATATAATAGTACGGCATGACAATGAAGCAAAGTAAAATTTATTATTTAACCCCGTAATAGTTTCATTTAATAACTTAGATACATACTGCCTGAATACATACAGTTTTCTCTCAAAATCGATTTCAGAAGCACAATCAGCTGGTCTTTCAATAAATAATTGCTGAATTGATGGTTCAGCGTTACCAGATTCTGCACCTGTTATTTCCGAATTATCTACTGGTACTATTCTATAGCCTAAAACACGCAAACCTAACTTCTTAGATTTACGCTCAATAACCTCTTTACATTCCTTTATTAAAGTTTCATCTCTAGGGAAAAAGACCATTCCCACACCATAGTTACCTAATGAAGGTAAGGCAAAACCCAATGAACTAGTTTCTTCTAAAAAGAATTCATGTGGAAGCTGTACTAAAACGCCTGCACCATCGCCTGAATTAGGATCGCAGCCGCATGCTCCACGGTGATCCATGCGAATCAACATTTTAATGGAATCCTGAACAATTCGGTGCGACTTAATGCCTTTCAAACTAGCTACAAAGCCGATTCCACATGCATCATGTTCAAATTCTTTTCTGTATAAACCTACCTCATTCGGATTTTTCATATGAAACTATAAATATTCTAATATTAATAATAATTAATCTCAAGTAGCATAGTAGGAATATTATTCTATTTATAATAGATAATACACCTAATTTCAAATTTAATTAAAAATAAATTTGGCAAATAGATTAAATAACAAAATATTCTTCGGATTACTAATTATCAGAAATGATGCACAAAAAATCTCGAAATAATACAATTTTAGTCGTAATCCTCTCCATAGGATTCACCAAATTCACTATCCCCTTCTGTATCATCCTCGTCTTGAAACTCATTTTCGAGATCATTTAAGTAGATAGCATCTACACCTTCTTGAACAGTATTTAGTAAGGTAAGATTCTCAATCTTTGCTGTATCTAACCTTTCCGCTATAGCTTCATTTTTAGTTACTACAACAAACAAACCTCCTTCGTTCGTACAAATTTTAGTCCCTTTACGAATTGCAGAAACGCCATATCCATCTAAATCTAATGTCTTAGTGAGATTTAAAATAATATTAGCATAGTCTTTTTTAAATAAGAGACGAATAGCATTTTCTAATTCTTCTGCATTTGTGGCCGCTAATTGTTCAGCTTTCCAATCAATTACGGCATAACTTTCGTTTTGTTCTAGTTGAAATGAATTTACGTTAGACATTTTTTAAATACTGGATTGTGTTATTGTATATACGATTAGATAAATCTTCTTGTGGCTCTTTCTTAAACTTTAAACCTGTTATTTCTTCATAGAGTAAAATATAACGTTCTGAAATTTGGCTTACAAAATCATCGGTTATGTGAGGTATACTTTGCCCCTTTTTTCCTTGAAAGCCATTTGCTATAAGCCATTCTCTTACGAACTCCTTAGATAATTGCTTTTGTGGTAATCCCTTTTCAAGCAATTGTGCGTAAGGCTCCTTATAAAAATAACGAGATGAATCAGGAGTATGGATTTCATCCATTAACATAATTTCATTTTGGTATAAACCAAATTCATATTTAGTATCTACTAAGATTAAGCCCTTTTCAGAAGCCATTTCTTGTCCTCTTTGAAATAAACGATGTGTAATGGAACATAATTTCTCCATATATTCTTTTGACACTATTCCTTGTTCAATTATTGCTTCCACAGATATATCCTCATCGTGTCCTTCGCTAGCCTTTGTTGTTGGAGTAATAATTGGCTTAAGTAGTTGTTGATTTTCCACCAACCCATCTGGTAAGTTAACCCCACACACTTCACGTTTACCCGCCTTATACTCTCTCCAAAGATGTCCTACTAAATAACCTCTAATGACCATTTCTATAGCAAATGGCTTACATTTCAAACCAAATGCTGCATTAGGGTCCGGTGTAGCTATCAGCCAATTAGGTACAATATCAGACGTATTTTGAAGAAAAAAACTAGCAATTTGATTTAAAACCTGACCTTTAAAGGGGATTAATTTAGGTAGTACCACATCGAAAGCTGATATGCGATCAGATGTGATCATTAATAATTTGTCTCCAATTCCATAAACATCACGTACTTTACCTTTATAGAATGACGTTTGATTAGGGAATTGATAAGGCGATGTGTTCATGGTTTGGCTAATTAATAGATAAGATTTTTCTGCTTTTTCTTCATTAAATCTAGTAAAGATAAAGCTTCTTGTGTATTTATTTTTTGCGATTGGCTGATCATTTGAGAAGAATATGACTCCTTTTTTAATTTGTTTTGTGGAAAATTGATAGCGTACAATTCATACGCTCTCACAAGTGTATCTATATTACCATTTTTAATAATTGAATTATGTAGATCAACTAAACCTTTTTTTGAATCACCATTTTGGGCTTCAATATGACTAAATAAAATATCATTGGAAATTGAATTATCATTAAGAGCTAATTGAAACGACTTTACATCTTTTTGATGTGTTTTCAACTCTAAAACAGCAATTAATTTCTCAATTTCAATATTAACAAAAATAGAAGAGTGCTGAATTTCTTTAGCAGATACCAGGGCTTCTCTATACTTTTTAGCAGCTACTAATGTATTCAATTGACTTATTTGACCATTATACTCTTGTGATGATCTAGAATATAAACCGTCGTAAAATAGCATGAAAATATAAAATAGAGTAGAAAACATCTATATTTTAATGGCCTTCGTTGTAAAAACAATATCAATAAACAATAAGAATAATATCGCAATCACGATATAAACCTTTGCAAAGGTATTACCAATCCAGGTAGATAATGAATTCTTAGAGGAGAAAAGAGAATTTTCTTGCGAATCTTTCCTGATAAATACCCATTCAGTTCCTTGCAATCGGTAACTTATAAATTCTTCATCTGCTGGTTTAAATCGTAATTGATCCTGAAAAATATGCTTTTCGTGATTAAAGGAAGTAGAATGAGACTGTTCTAGTAGATTTAGAAATGATTCATAATTGGTGGGTGGTATGATTTGTTCAAAAAAATTCCTTTTGGAATTATACAATACCAACCCAAAATAACTGCTTTGAGGCCTTTGTTTAAAATCATCTAGTAGTTTATTCCAAGTTAAGCTAGATGCATTACCGGAAATAACAAACATGATTGTTTCCACCTTCTCAGTAGATCTATTCCCTGAATTGATTTCATCTAATGAATAAAAACAAAGAGATAATAAAGATATTAATAGAAGTAATCGAATAGAATACTTCAATAGAATCAATCTCGATACCTTGAAAACCTTACCTCTTGCTATATAATATTTGTAACCAATCAATAAAGTTGAAAAGAGAAAAATACATAACAATAGGGTTCCAATTTCTTTTAAATTCATAAATGGAGGGAATTCAATAGAATTTAATTGTTAATTTTACCATTCTTTCAAAATTAGCATGGATATATTAAAAAGTAAGCGATTAGATCACTTAAAATATGAAATTCGCGGACCTGTTTATGACAAAGCATTAGCTCTTCAGAATCAAGGGTATAAAATCACATCCTTAAACATTGGTAATCCAGCTGCTTTTGGCTTTGAGACACCCGATGAAATAGTTCATGATATAATTGTAAATATACGAAATGCTCAGGGATATGTTGATTCGCGTGGTCTATTTGCAGCGCGTAAAGCAGTAATGCAGTATTACCAAAATCTAGGAGTCAAGAATATATTGATTGAAGATATTTACATAGGAAATGGGGTCAGTGAGTTGATCTCATTAGTAATGACTGCCTTGTTAAATACGGATGATGAAGTATTAATACCTGCTCCGGATTATCCTCTTTGGACGACAGTAGCTGGGCTAGCTGGAGGTAAAGCGATTCATTATACGTGTGATGAAACTAATGATTGGGCACCAGATTTAGCAGATATGGAGGCAAAGATAAACAACAAAACTAGAGCCATTGTATTAATTAATCCTAATAATCCAACTGGGGCAGTTTACAGTAAGGAAACAGTAAAACAAGTCGTTGCTCTAGCTGCAAAGCATCAATTAGTATTATTTGCAGATGAAATTTATGATAAAATCTTGTTTGATGGAACTGCCCATCACACGGCTGCCGGATTATCAGATGATATATTAATTATCACCATGGGTGGATTATCTAAAAATTATCGAGCAGCTGGATTTAGAGGTGGATGGATGATTTTAACAGGTGCAAAACACAAGGCCAAATCTTATATTGAGGGTTTGAATTTTCTTTTTTCTACCCGTCTTTGTGCCAATGTCATTACACAATATGGGATTCAAACTGCTTTAGGAGGCTATCAGTCTATTAATGATTTAGTGGCTAAAGATGGTAGATTAAGTCGTCAAATGAACCTTGCCTACGAGCGAATGAATGCCATTGATGGTGTCAGTGTGGTTAAACCTAAAGGGGCGCTATATTTATTTCCAAAGATTGACCTATCTAAATTCAATTTTGAAGATGATAATCATTTTGTTATGTCGTTACTAGAAGAGCAGAAAATACTTGTAGTCGGTGGTCAAGGATTTAATATAAAACAAAATGATCATTTTAGAATTGTCTTTTTACCTCATGTAGAACAATTAGGTGTTGCTCTAGATAAAATAGCTCTTCACTTTGAAAATTATCGCAAATGATTTTTAATGAATTTTCTCGTAAACAAAAGTTGTTTATATTCCTATTTGGGGTGTTTTTAACGAATGCTATTGTAGCTGAGATAATCGGAGTTAAAATCGTAAGCATAGAGAGAACACTTGGGTTCTCACCACTCCAGTGGGAAACGCCCTGGGGAGAATTTTGGGACCTAAATCAAACAGCCGGGGCTTTGAATTGGCCTATTGTTTTTATCACATCAGACATTATTAATGACTATTTTGGTAAAAAAGGTGTGCGATTTATATCCTTTACTACTGCCCTATTTATCGCTTTTTCTTTTTTTATCATTTATCTAGCTACCTTGTTAGTGCCTGCCGATTTTTGGGTTGATGTTAACAAGGGAATAGAAAATTTTAACATTAATAACGCTTTTACCAGAATTTTCCGTCAAGGCTTAGGAATTATTTTGGGGTCTTTATCTGCATTTTTAGTTAGTCAGATTATTGACGCATTAGTGTTTGAAAAAATTAAATCACGGACTGGGTCGAAGCACATTTGGCTAAGAGCAACTGGTTCTACCTTGATTTCTCAATTAATAGATAGTGTATTAGTGATAGGAATTGCTTTTTATCTTTTCGGAAATTGGACTTTTGCTCAATGGATGAATGTCTCTTTTAATAATTACTTCTATAAATTCATCGTTGCAATTCTATTTACACCCTTACTTTACGCAGCGCATTGGATGATAGAAAGATATTTAAAGGAGGAGAAAACGCTTTAAATTATCAATAATAATAGCGGTAGAGATACCTACATTTAGGGATTCGGCGCTCCCAAATGAAGGAATTGTTATACGTTCATCTAGATTTTCCAATAGTTCTTTCCGAATTCCATTTGATTCATTACCCAATATGATAAATCCCTTTTCAGGGAATTGATAATGATGAATATTTTCACCGTTCAAAACAGCGCCGATCGTTTTAATATCGGAATGCTCTTTAAAGAAAGAAGCTAAATCAACATATGTAAACGCAATTCGAGAAAAAGAACCCATAGTGGCACTGATAACCTTTGGATTATAAAATTCTGTACAATCCTCTGACAATACTACTTGTTTAAAGCCATACCAGTCACAAATCCGAATAATGGTTCCTAGATTACCTGGGTCCCGAATACCATCTAAAACGATGGTGAAACAATCATTGATCTTAAATGGAGAGAATTGCTTTTGCTGTACCACAGCTAAACCTATCTGGTTATTCACAAGTGTGCTTAATTTTTGAATGCTTTCAGTATCCAATACATATACTGGCACATTTGTACTAAGACTGATTTGATCCTTAAGTGTAACTTCTATTTCATTCAAAACAAAGAATTCAACAATAAAGTCTGATTTAATTAACTCAAGTAAGGACTTCTCCCCTTCTACTAAAAATAAATCATTCTCTTTTCTTCCTTTTTTAGAATGTAGGGAATTAATTAACTTTATTTGTTTATTAGTTAGCATCTCTTGAAGAATCAATCAATTATCGGTTTTATTGTACTATGTTTTGGTCTCATTTCTTGTGGACAGTACCAAGCATTTAAAATTCCAAGTCCAATAATAAACCAAATAGACTTAGTAGGGAATCAGCAAATATCTAAAGCTGAATTACGAACTAATATACTAGGTTTAAAGAATTCATATCGTCGTTTACTGCCTGCAAAATTATACACTTATCTGGGCATAAAAAGGAAAAGAAAAGATTCTCTAGAAATAAAGCCTAGTTTTATTCAATTCTTCAAGTCCCCTAATCCTAACTTTAGTGCTGTTTGGCTAACAACAAACACGGCTCAAATACAACGTTATTACCGTGAGAATGGATTTTTGAATGCCAAAATTGAATCTAAATTAGATACAAATGAAAAATTGGTAAATGTGACATTTGCCATTAATGAAGGGGAAGCTAGTTATTTTACGAAACAAGATTCTATATCTGTTGATAACCCTATTTTAGCAGAACATGTGTACGCCTATTTGAAAGAAAATAGTGTTATTAGACCAATGGGACGATTACAATTATCGTTAATTAAAAAAGAGAAAGAACAATTAAGTCTCCATCTTCGTAATGAAGGTTATTATTATTTCTCTCCTGATGCGGTGGGTATAAGAATAAATGATTTAAAAGATTCGTCTCTTCAACGTATATCTTTATATTACAAGATTCCCGAGTTTAAGAATTACACTACAATTGTTAATTACGACAGACTTTATCGTATAGGATTGCCTAATTTTAGTATATCGGATCCATATGGAAATCCTGCTGAACGCCCACCTTTGAAAAGTCTTGCTAAATTGATAAATCTCCATGAGGATGATTTATATTCGGTAGATTTATTTAATCAAAGTTTAAAGAATATCTATCTAACAGATCAATTTAAGACTGTTTCTATCCGTTTTGACACAACTAAAACTCGTTTATTTCCTAAGATTGAATTATTCCAGAATGAGAAATACAATTTTAGTTCTGAATTAGGTGGAAGTGTATTTAGAGGTATTCCTGGTCCATTTTTGACAAATTCCTTTAAAGTAAGGCGCCTTTTCTCCAGTTTAGATTATTTCGATTTTTCAACGCGGATTGGGTACGAGGCTCAGTCTGGATTTATTAATACGACGGAAACACGTAATAATCTTGAGATAAACGGATCAGCCTCCATCAATTTTCCTTTTCTTCACTTACCTAAAGCTATTGTGGGAAAACTTGGATCATATTATGGTGCTAAAACCTCGGTTGGTGTTGGCTTTGACTTTATCAACCGTCCAGAATATCAAAGAACTAACCTAAACTTATTTCAAAGATATTCATGGCAAAAAAGTGAAAATAGCTTTTTCACTTTTTCTTTAATCGATCTTAACCTATTAAATACATTATATCCAGAAACTTCTACATCAGATGCATTTAAAGCCTATCTAGAAGAATTAAAAATAAAGGGTAATAATCTTTATCGAAGCTTTAATCCCAGTTTTGTAAGTAGTATATCCTTTCAATACGTATACCGTGATTTATTACCAAGTAATGAACTTAAAAGTGGAAAAATTTTACAATTAGGACTTGAGTCTGGTGGAACAACACTCAATATTATACCAAATTATAAATTTAATTTTGTTACTGATTTATTAAATAACGGCCAGGAAATTCAATTTTACAGGTTTTTAAGATTAAATTTTGATTACCGCAAATACAAAATGTTGGGTAGAAATCAAAAATCACAGATCGCCTTCAAACTTTTAGGCGGAATCGCCTATTCCTACGGACAAGAAAATGATTACCAACTGCCCTACGAAAAGAATTTCTTTATAGGTGGACCTTCAAGCGTCAGAGCTTGGAAACCGAGACGATTGGGACCTGGAGCCTATGTCCCAGCTTCTAACTTAGTAGAGCAGCCCGGAAGTATCTTATTAGAATCCTCACTTGAATATCGTTTTAAATTATTTCAATTATTTGGCCAAATGAATGGAGCCTTCTTCATCGATGCTGGTAATGTATGGAATATGACGCAAGGAAATACTGACCCTACTACCCAATTTCAATTGAGTGATTTTTATAATCAAATTGCGGTAGGAACTGGATTTGGACTTAGATGGGACTTTAATTTCTTTTTGTTAAGGCTTGATTTAGCTACTAAAGTAATCAACCCAGCAAACCCTGTAAATCAAAAATGGGTTCTGCCACAAACCTCATTCGAAGCAGGACAAAACCCAATTGAATTTAATATAGGAATTGGATATCCTTTTTAGGGACTATTTACGTGCCATTACTTTGATTGCTTTCTCCACAATCGCATTAGCATTTAAACCGTATTTCTCCATTAATTCGGCAGGTTTACCTGACTCACCGAATGAATCATTTACCCCAACAAATTCCATTGGTGATGGGTGATTCATTGCTAAATACTGAGCTACAGAATCGCCTAAACCACCATTGTACTGGTGTTCTTCAGCTGTAACTACACAACCTGTTTTCTTAACAGAAGCCAAGATAGCCTGTACGTCTAATGGTTTAATCGTGTGAATATTAATTACCTCTGCTTTAATTCCTTTTTCTAATAAAACTTCTGCGGCTTGTATCGCTTCCCAAACTAGGTGCCCTGTCGCTAAAATCGTAACATCTGTTCCATCTACAAGGTGGACTGCTTTACCGATTTCAAACTTCTGGTCCTCTGGTGTAAACACGGGAACAACAGGCCGACCAAAACGAAGATATACTGGACCCTCATAATCTGCGATAGCAATAGTAGCAGCTTTCGTCTGATTGTAATCACATGGATTAATGACCACCATTCCTGGTAACATCTTCATTAAACCGATATCTTCTAAGATTTGGTGCGTAGCTCCATCCTCTCCTAGAGTTAAACCAGCGTGAGAGCAACAGATTTTCACATTCTTTCCTGAATAAGCTACTGATTGACGAATTTGGTCATAGACGCGACCTGTTCCAAAGTTAGCAAACGTAGTTGCATAAGGAATAAAACCGCCTAAAGTTAAACCTGCTGAAATACCAATCATGTTCGCTTCAGCGATACCTGTTTGAAAAAAACGCTCAGGGCTGTTCTTAATAAAACCTTCTAATTTCAGTGAACCGATTAAATCAGCACATAAAGCAACTACTTTAGGATTATGTTGACTTAAATACTCCATTCCTGCTCCAAAACCGGAACGTGTATCTTTTTTTGTTTCGTAGGTAAATAATGCCATTTCTATCTGATTAATAATCGCCTAAAGTTTCTTCTAATTGCGCTAAAGCGTCTTGTAATTGTTGATCATTAGGTGCAACGCCATGCCATTTATGCGAATACATCATAAAGTCAACTCCAGCACCCATTTCTGTCTTCATAATAATCATAATAGGTGCACCATTTCCTAGGGCAGCTTTAGCCTTCAATAAGGTATTTTGAATATCCTCCGCATTATTACCGTCCATGCGCATCACATTCCAGCCGAAGGCTTCATATTTTGCTTGTAAATCACGGTTGCTCATTACTTTCTCTGTAGGACCATCAATTTGCTGACCATTTTCATCAATGAAAGCGATCAAATTATCTACTTTATGATGAGGAGCATACATCGCTGCTTCCCAAACCTGTCCTTCATTCTGCTCTCCATCTCCCATTAAACAGTAAACAGTCGATTTATCACCATTCAATTTCTTTGCTTGCGCTGCTCCAATAGCCACGCTTAGGCCTTGACCTAAAGAACCGGAAGCAATACGAATACCTTCTAAATGCTCATGAGGTGTCGGGTGTCCCTGCAAACGCGTATTAATCTTTCTGAAGCTAGCTAATTCAGACGTAGCGAAATAGCCACGACGTGCTAAAACACTATAAATTACAGGAGAAATATGTCCATTAGAAAGGAAGAACAAGTCTTCATTTGTTCCATCCATATCAAATACAACTTTACCAGCTGCATCTGTTTTTAGATTCATCGTGCTGAAATAAAGATCTACTAAGAGATCTGTACAACCTAATGATCCACCTGGGTGACCTGATTGACAGGAATGAACCATTCTTAAAATGTCTCTACGTACTTGAGAGCTAATTTTTTTTATTTCTTGTGTTTGCATGTTAGGGTGATTAGTGAATTTGAGAACTGTGGTTCTTAGTATCCACTTTTTCAATAATGTCTGTAATAATTCCTTTCTCGTCGATGATGAAGGTAGTTCTAGCTACTCCCATATATTGTTTGCCATACATGGATTTCTCTACCCATACTCCAAAAGCTTCAGCAATTTCATGCTCAGGATCTGACAATAAAGGAAATTGAAGATTAAATTTTGCTTTGAACTTCATGTGAGAAGCATTGTTATCAATACTAACGCCTACTACCTGAAAACCTTTAGCTTTGAGAGCATCTAAATTTTCATTTAAATTACAAGCCTGAGCTGTACAACCGGGGGTATTATCTTTTGGATAAAAATAAAGAACAACTTTATTCCCAGATGGAATAGTAAAATTATTACCATCAGAATCCACCACTGAAATAGAAGGAGCTGCTTGACCAATTGTTAGTTTCATATTAGGAGATAGTTAATTCGAATAATTTTCGGCCTTCTAATGATCCTGTTAAAACATCACCAATAGCCACAGGGCCGACACCCGCAGGAGTACCTGTAAAAATGTAATCCCCTGTTTTTAATGTAAAGTACTTCGATACATCCTCAATCAATTCAGCTACATTCCAAATCATTAATCCAGAATCACCATCCTGAACTAAATCACCATTCTTGTGCAACGAAAAATGAATTGGAGTATCTAAAACGGAAGAATCAAAAGGATGCATATCACTTACAAAAGCTGAACCATTAAAAGCCTTAGCTTTCTCCCATGGCAACCCTTTTTCCTTTAATTTGCTTTGTACATCACGCGCTGTAAAATCTATACCCAAGCCGTAGGAATCAATGTACTTGTGCGCAAATTTTGATTCTATATTTTTGCCCACTTTGCCTATCCTAAATACTAACTCTAGTTCATAATGAACATCAGAGGAGAATTTAGGATAGTAAAAGTGACTATTTGCATCTAATAAAGCCGTATCAGGCTTTAAGAAGACTACAGGTTCTGTAGGCCTCTCATTCGATAATTCGGTGATGTGATCTACATAATTACGACCGATGCAAATTATTTTCATAGCTTATTTTAAAACTTCAGATACTAAACGAGCGGCATCTTTTAATAAAACAGCAGAGAATACCTTTAAGCCTGAGTTATTAATGATTGCTGCACCTTCTTCTGCATTCGTTCCTTGAAGACGTACGATGATAGGGATATTTATCTCACCTATGTTTTTATACGCTTCTACTACTCCATTTGCCACACGATCACAACGAACAATTCCACCAAAAATATTGATAAGTATCGCTTTAACGTTAGGATCTTGTAAGATGATACGGAAACCAGCTTCAACTGTTTTTGCATTTGCTCCACCCCCTACATCAAGGAAGTTAGCGGGATCACCACCCGATAATTTGATAATATCCATGGTTGCCATTGCTAAACCAGCTCCGTTAACCATACATCCTACGTTACCATCTAACTTAACGTAGTTTAAATCATTTTCAGATGCTTCTACCTCTAATGGATCCTCTTCTTCGATATCACGTAAAACTGCTAAATCCTTATGACGGAATAAAGCGTTATCATCTAAATTAACTTTAGCATCTACTGCCAGAATTTTATCATCTGATGTTTTTAATACAGGATTAATTTCAAACATCGATGAATCAGTCTCTACATAAGCACGATATAGTGACTGAATAAATTTCACCATTTCTTTTAAGGCTGCTCCGCTCAATCCTAAAGCGAAAGCTACTTTGCGAGCTTGGAAGTCTTGAAGACCTACACGTGGATCAATCCACTCCTTTATGATCTTCTCTGGGCTATGTTCAGCTACTTCTTCAATATCCATTCCACCTTCCGTACTTGCCATGATTACATTGCAAGCCTTGGCACGGTCTAATAAGATCGATAAATAATATTCTTTAGGCTCAGAATCTCCTGGATAATATACATCCTCAGAAATTAATACTTTATTCACTTTTTTACCTTCAGGACCAGTTTGATGTGTAATTAATTGCATTCCCAAAATTTGAGAGACACGCTCTTTTACTTCATCTAAATTTTTAGCTAGTTTAACACCGCCCCCTTTTCCACGGCCACCCGCATGAATCTGAGCTTTAACAACAAACCATCCTGTGCCAGTTTGAGCTTTTAATTGCTCTGCTGCAGAAATAGCGTGGTCCAATGAGTCAACGACAATTCCTTCTTGAATGCGCACTCCATAACCTTTTAAGATTTCTTTCGCTTGATATTCGTGAATATTCATTTAGTAAAATTTTATTTCCGTGAAATTACTATTTATTTGCGTAAATATTAAATAAGGATTCATTCAATCGTATTTTCTAAAAAAAAGACAAAAAAATGTTAGAATTAAAAAATATTTCCAAAAGTTATGGAACACAATTAATTCTAGATAACCTCTCTCTACAAGTTAGAGAATCAGAAATGGTCAGTATTTTAGGGCCATCTGGTTCAGGAAAAAGTACCTTGTTGCAGATAATGGGTTTACTTTCGAAAGCCGACTTTGGGCAAATTTATTTAGATGGTATTGCTTATGAGTCATTGTCTGAGAAAGATCAAGCTATTTTTAGAAATCAAAAATTGGGTTTCGTTTTTCAATTTCATAATCTACTAGGTGAATTTAGCTGTGAAGAAAACATCAAATTCCCTTTATTTATCAAAGGAGAGACTTTAAATGAGTCAGATCATGAATTGTTTGATAAAATAGTTCAAACATTAGGTATACAGCCTATTCTGAATAAATTGCCTTCACAAATTTCCGGTGGGGAACAGCAGCGGGTTGCAGTGGCAAGGGCTTTAATAAATCGTCCTACCCTCTTATTAGCTGATGAACCTACGGGAAATTTAGATAATAAAAATGCGGAAACTTTATATGAATTGTTTGTCGAGTTAAAAGCTGTTTGGCAACAACGAATTATTATGGTAACTCACAATGAAAAACTAACTACGCATTCAGATCAGGTTATTTATCTAAATTCAGGACGAATCGAATAGAATTACTGCCAAAATGTCATAAATTTGCAATCTAAATTTCAGTGATTGTAAAATGCAAGATTTAAAAGTATTGACGAGAGAAGAGAAAGATGGATTAGATGTTCCAAGAATATCGGAGGATCAAGTCGCAGAGAACTCTTTTGGAAAAAAAGTCTATATCGAAAGTTATGGCTGTCAAATGAATTTTGCAGACTCCGAAGTCGTAACCTCCATCCTACAAGAAAACGGATATGTGACGACATCTAACGTAAAAGAAGCTAACACCATTCTTCTAAACACGTGTGCCATTCGTGAGAACGCAGAGCACAAAATCCGTCATCGATTACAAGTATTCACTCATTTGAAAGCAAAGAATCCAGCTTTAACGGTAGGAATTCTTGGTTGTATGGCTGAACGCTTAAAAACTAAATTGATAGATGATGAAAAGATTGTGGATTTAGTGGCAGGACCAGACGCATATCGTGACTTACCTGCTCTATTAGAGGAAGTTTCAGATGGCCAAAAAGCAATCAATGTATTTCTTTCACGTGAAGAAACATATGGAAATATCGAACCGGTTCGTTTAAATTCTAACGGCGTTACTGCCATGGTTAGTATTATGCGGGGTTGTGATAATATGTGTACCTTCTGCGTAGTTCCCTACACAAGAGGTCGGGAACGTTCGCGTGATTTGCCGTCCATTATTTTAGAGTGTGAAAAATTAGTTCAACAAGGATACAGAGAAGTAACCTTATTAGGCCAAAATGTTGATTCTTATAAATGGACATCAGAATCAGGTTCCTTAGTCAATTTTGCTCAATTGCTAGAAGCTGTGGCAAAAGTTAATCCTTTATTACGCGTTCGTTTCTCCACTTCACATCCAAAAGATATTACCGATGAGGTTTTATATACGATGAAGAAGTACGATAACATTTGCAAAAATATTCATTTACCAGCTCAAAGTGGAAGCAATCGAATTTTAGAATTGATGAAACGCTCCTATACACGTGAATGGTATTTAGAGAGAATAAAGTCCATTCGTGACATTCTAGGACAAGAATGCGGGGTTTCACAAGATATGATTGCTGGATTTTGTACTGAAACTGAAGAAGATCATCTGGATACATTATCCTTATTAGCTGAAGTAGAATATGATTTTGGTTATATGTTCGCATACTCTGAACGTCCTGGGACTCCAGCAGAAAAGAAATTAATAGACGATGTGCCTGAAGAGGTTAAATTGCGACGTCTACAAGAAATAATCGATTTGCAACGTATTCATTCTGCCAAACGCAATGAAATGTGGGTGGGTAAAAAAGTGCAAGTATTAGTTGAGGGAGATTCTAAGAAATCAAGCTTACACCATTATGGTAAAATAGATTCAAATAAAGTAGTCGTTTTTCCAAAAGGAAGCGAAGTTAAAGGAGATTATGTGTTTGTAAACGTAACGCATTGTACATCAGGAACTTTATTAGGTGAATTATGTTAGACAACAATCATCTTGCAAGTATTAAAGCGCGTTTCGGTATCATTGGAAACGCTCCTGCCCTTTTGCGTGCTATATCTGTAGCTGAGCAAGTAGCTGCCACAGATATGACCGTATTAATCACTGGAGAAAGTGGATCGGGTAAAGAGTCGTTTTCAAAAATAATACATTCTCTATCGAAAAGCAAGCATGGCGCATTTATCGCCGTAAACTGTGGGGCAATTCCAGAGGGTACTATTGATTCTGAATTATTTGGTCATGAAAAAGGATCATTTACAGGTGCAATTGAAGCTCGAAAAGGCTATTTCGAAGTAACGGATGGAGGTACTATCTTCCTTGATGAAATCGCCGAAATGCCATTAGGAACACAAGCTCGCTTATTACGTGTATTAGAAAATGGCGAATTTTACCGTGTAGGTTCTTCCAAAGTACAAAAAACTAATGCGCGTGTTGTAGCAGCGACCAATTTAAACTTACAGCAAGCAATTGAAAAAGGAAAATTCAGAGAAGATTTATACTATCGCTTAAGTACGGTTCCTATATATGTCCCGCCCTTACGTGAGCGAGGTGATGATATTGAATTGTTGTTTAGAAAATTTACGACTGATTTTTCTGAATCACATCGAGTTAAACCGATTATGTTAACGAAGGAAGCTAAAGAACTGCTTCAAAAACAGCGCTTCCCAGGTAATATTCGTCAATTAAAGAATCTTGCAGAACAAATATCTGTACTCGAATTGGGGGATAGAATTATTGATGAATTACAATTACAGTATTATTTAGAATTTAATGAGCCTAAATTAGGTAATTCAGTAGTCAAGTCAGATGCATTCTCGGGTCCGGAAGGAATGAATGAAAGAGAGATTTTATATAAGATTCTATTTGATTTAAAGCGAGATGTAACGGAGTTAAAGAAAATATTATTGAAGGTTGTTGAATCCGATCAATCTAAAGCATATGAAATACTACATGATAACATGGCTGTCTTTGAAGATGTAAGGAATCACACAGAGGTAAGTAACCCGAACCCTGGGTTATCTTTACCCATTCATGAACAAGAAGAAACTAAATTTACAGAAGAGCCCATTGATTCCATCTTTGAGGAGATAATCTTGCCGGCTAATGATGTGACCTTATCTTTAGAAAAACAGGAAAAAGAAATTATCATTCGCGCATTAAAGAAAAATAAAAATAAACGAAAATATGCAGCAAAAGACCTGGGTATTTCAGAACGCACATTATACCGTAAAATAAAGCAATATGATTTGGAAGAACTGGATTAATCTTTGCCTTTTTTTAGGAATATTATTTATATTATCCTCGTGCTACAGCTTTAAAGGGGCTAGTTTGGATCCTAATTTAAAAACGATAGAAATTAGTAATATCCGTATGGAGACTGCGGGAGGTCCTGCTAATTTAAGTTTGGAAATTAATGAAAAATTGAAGGAATATTTTCAGCGTAATACTTCCCTAAAAATAACCAATAAGAATCCTGATCTGCAAATTGAAGGATCTATCATAGGCTATGAATTAACGCCTCAGGCTCCTACAGGCGACGATAAAGCAGGTTTGAATCGATTAACTTTAACCATACAATTTCGATTAATAAATCGACTAGATGAGGATAAAAACTTCGAACAAGAATTCTCTTTTTATCAGGATTTTCCGCAAAATCAAACCCTACCTCAAGTAGAAAAAGAGATCATCCCGAAATTAGTAGATCAAATTATTCTAGATTTGTTTAATAAAATTGCCGGGGATTGGTAATATATATATGTCTAACGCGCAAAAACTTTGGTTTCTATTAAATAAACTTGATCGGTCAGATCAAAGTGAATTAAGTCAGGATAAATTGCTTTATCCCTATTTCTATTTATTGCATTGGAATGAACGGTATTCACTATTAAAGCAACAAAAAATAGCTTTACAAACTTCTCAACGAAAACAATACTTTCAATCTATCTATGATATTCAAGACAAAATAGTTGATGTAATAGAGCCTATCCCAGCCGAAGAGATAAAAGCATTACAGGTGGCTTTAATTGATCAATTTATTTTGAATCAGCCTACCTTAGCTAAACCCAAGAGATCAGAATTAGAGGACTCTCCTCAAGAAGACCTATCAGCTACTGAATTTAGTCTGCCTATATCTGAAACGGTAGCTATTCTTCTCACTAAGCAAAGTAAATATTTACAAGCGATTGAATTATATGAGAAGTTAAGTTTGATTAAACCTGAAAAAAGACTTTACTTTGCATCTCGAATTTCAGAATTACAAAATTTACTAACTGAATAAATATGTTTACTTTATTGATTTCATTGATTATTATCTTCTCAGCATTATTAGTTGTGCTTATTTTAGTACAAAATCCTAAAGGCGGCGGAATTAGTGGAGAATTTTCATCTTCAGGGGCAACCCAAATGTTTGGTGTTCAAAAGACAGGTGATTTAGTTGAACAATTAACTTGGGGATTTTCAATTGCTATTTTAGTATTGGTATTAGCTACTAATTTCAGCTTATCAGATACGAAGGAAACAAGCAGCTCAGTAAACGTAGAAAAAGCAGCCACTAAAACGGTACCTGTTGCTCCAGCTCCAGTAGCACCCAAGCAATAGTTAGTACCACCTATATTTTTTCTGATACTGCCAAAATTTCAGCAATGAGTTTTGGCATTATTATTGTATGACCAGTTCTACCATGTTCGCATGGATGTATAATCTCTAATTTAAAATTAAATTTATAACACATGTCAAATTTAAGTATTAAGCCCTTAGCGGATCGGGTTGTTGTAGAACCAGCTCAAGCTGAAGAGAAAACAGCATTTGGTATTATTATTCCTGACACAGCGAAAGAGAAACCACAAAAAGGAACAATCGTAGCGGTAGGAAATGGGAAGAAAGACGAGCCTATTACTGTTAAAGTAGGTGATTCTGTATTGTATGGTAAATACTCAGGAACAGAAATCACTATCGACGGTAAAGATTATCTAATCATGCGTGAGTCTGACATTTTTGCAGTTTTATAATTTTAACACAACATTAATTACAAAATCATATGGCAAAGGAACTATTTTTCGATAGCGAAGCGCGCGAAAAAATGAAGAGAGGGGTTGATACCCTTGCAAATGCAGTTAAAGTAACTTTAGGACCAAAAGGTCGTAACGTTATTATTGATAAGAAATTCGGCTCTCCATCGATTACAAAGGATGGTGTTTCGGTAGCAAAAGAAATTGAATTAGAAGACGCCGTGGAAAACATGGGCGCACAATTAGTAAAAGAAGTAGCTTCTAAAACAGCAGATCAGGCGGGTGATGGAACTACAACAGCTACTGTTTTAGCTCAATCAATATATACAATTGGTTCTAAGAACGTAGCGGCTGGTGCTAATCCAATGGATTTAAAGCGTGGTATTGAGAAAGCTGTTGATGCAATCGTTTCTGATTTGAAGAAACAATCTCGCGCGATCACTACTTCAAAAGAAATCGCTCAGGTAGCTACCATATCAGCGAACAATGATTCTGAAATCGGAACGATGATTTCTTCAGCAATGGAGAAAGTAGGTCGTGAAGGTGTTATCACGGTTGAAGAAGCTCGTGGAACAGAGACTGAAGTGAAGACGGTAGAAGGTATGCAGTTCGATCGCGGATATTTATCAGCTTATTTCGTAACGAATACAGATAAAATGGAGGTTGAATTAGAAAAGCCATTCATTTTAATCTCTGAGAAAAAAGTTTCTTCAATGAAGGAGTTACTTCCGGTATTAGAGGCAGTTGCGCAAACAGGTCGTCCTCTATTAATCATCTCTGAAGATGTAGATGGAGAGGCATTAGCTACGTTAGTAGTAAATAAAATGCGTGGTGCATTGAAAGTGGCTGCTGTAAAAGCTCCTGGTTTCGGTGATCGTCGTAAAGCGATGCTAGAAGATATTGCTATCTTAACTGGTGGAACTGTTATCGCTGAAGAGCGTGGATTCAAATTAGAGAATGCTACAATCGAATATTTAGGTCAGGCAGAGAAAGTAATCATTGACAAAGACAATACGACTATTGTAAATGGTGCAGGATCTAAAGACAATATCGAAAATCGCGTAAACCAGATCAAAGCTCAAATCGAGAATACTACGTCTGATTATGATCGTGAGAAATTACAAGAGCGTTTAGCTAAATTATCAGGTGGTGTTGCTATCCTTTACATCGGTGCTGCCACGGAAGTGGAGATGAAAGAGAAGAAAGACCGCGTTGATGATGCTTTACACGCAACTCGCGCTGCAGTAGAAGAAGGTATCGTAGCAGGTGGTGGTGTGGCACTTATTCGCGCTATCCAAGCATTAGATAAATTAAAAGGTGAAAATGAAGATCAATTAACTGGTATCAACATTATACGTCAAGCAGTAGAATCTCCATTACGTACAATCGTTGCGAATGCAGGAGGTGAAGGTTCTGTAGTGATCAACGCGGTTAAAGCAGGAAAAGGTGACTTCGGTTACAATGCACGCGAAGATAAGTATGAAAATATGATCGCAGCGGGTATTATTGACCCTACAAAGGTTACTCGTTTAGCATTGGAAAACGCAGCTTCTATCGCAGGATTGTTGTTAACAACAGAGTGTGTAATCGCTGATAAACCAGCAAACGAACCTGCTCATGGACATGGCCAAGGTGGCGGTGGAATGGGTGGAATGATGTAATTTTTATTAGATTAATACTTGAAAACTCCCCATATTTGGGGAGTTTTTTTTTGAACTTTACATTATGAAAAGAATCGCTATTGATATGGATGATGTTTTAGCAAAAACAACCCATATTATCATTGACAGAATTAACTCTATCACATCTAATTCTTATACTTATACGGAATTGTTATCAGGTTCGGATAATTATAAAAAACAATTCTATAATCATTATTTAGAGAATAACTCATTTTTGTGGGAGCCAGGATTCTTCGAGAATATACCCGTGTATGAAGACGCCATTGATGTGGTAAAAAAATTATCGGAACAATATGAGATTTTTATTGTTTCAGCAGCTACAGAATTCCCCAATTCATTAAAAGAGAAACTAATTTGGATGGAAAAGTATTTTCCATTTATAACTTGGAAACATATTGTTTTTTGTGGTCACAAATACATGATACAAGCCGATTATCTTATCGATGATCATGAGAAAAATTTACATACTTTTACTGGCACCCCACTCCTATTTACTGCACCTCATAATTTACATATAAATGATTTTCAGCGAGTTAACAACTGGAAAGAGGTAGAATTATTGTTATTAGATTAATGAAGAAAGCACGATTTAGCATTGGTATCTTATTTTTTATTTGTGGATTAAATTTTGCTACATGGGCAACACGTATACCAGATTTCAAAGCGTATTTAAATTTATCTGATGCACAATTAGGTACGGTCTTGATGGGATTGCCTATCGGCTCATTAGTATCATTACCCATTGCCGGTTGGCTTTTAACTAAATATGCTTCTCGCTGGATATGCTTAATGGCTTTGGCTATGTATGTACTCATTATACCTGGATTAAGTTTAATGAGTACTGCTATAGCTTTGTTTGTTGGTCTATTTTTCTTCGGCATGGCAGGTGATATAATGAATATAGCCATGAATACACAGGTAGTAAGCTTAGAGGCCAAAATGAACAAAACAATCATGTCTTCCTTTCATGCTGTTTTTTCATTAGGATTAATGGCGGGAGCCTTTGTAGGAGGAATACTAGAGAAAGAGCAATTTACACCTTTGTCGCATTTTATAAACATAGCTATCACAAACATAATTCTAATCCTATTCAGCTTTGGTAATTTATTAAAAGACAAGCCAGTTCACGATAAAAGTAAACCCAAGTCTTCTATTTTAAATCTTGGATCTTATCTGATTATATTGTCAATTATTGCCTTTTGTGGTATGTTATGTGAAGGAGCTATGGCCGATTGGATCTCCTTGTATTTTAAAGAATATGTTACTAACTCACCCTTTCCAATAACTATTGGGTTTTCATTCTTTGCTGCTGCTATGGTATTAGGTAGATTTCTAGGCGATAAAATATCAATGACATATGGATTGAGTACTATTCTTACTCTTAATGGCATTTTAGTAGGAATAGGGATGTTGATTACCTTGTTATTTTCATCCACATATATGAAAGTATTTGGTTGTTTTACGATTGGCATTGGAATTTCTACTATTGTACCTTTGATCTATTCACAAGCTGGGAATCAAAAAGAGATTATGCCGTCCATTGCCATAGCAGGTGTATCCACAATAGCTTACATTGGATTTTTATTAGGTCCCGTGTTAATAGGATATTTATCTGATTTTATGGGCTTGGACAAAGCTCTTTATTTAATTGTTATTTTAGGGTTTTTAGCGGCCATTATTTCAAAAAATTGGGTAAAAGTTAAATGATTATAGAGTATCAGAAACCTTCAGAGGAATTAGCTCCTTTTGTAGACCATCTTTGGGAAAAAAAGGTGGATGAATCTGGTATTATACCTTATGATATCGAGACAATATTTCCAGAAGATCAGACCGTGCTTACTTATTCATTTGGAAAAGAATATTTTAGATCTCATGCTAATACAGACAATTTTAATGTAATAAAAGGGATTCAATTAGAGGGATTACATCAGTCACCTAATTTTTATAAACATCAGCCTGGACTACATATTTTTGGAGTTAAATTCAGGGCAGGCGGCTTATTCGCATTTATAAATTCAGCTGTTAACACCACTAATAATCTTAGTTTAAACGCTAATAATCTATTTATTGGACTTCCTGATCTAAATGCAACGTCGAATTTCAATGAAAGATGTTGTCAGATAGAAAATTACTTATCAAATCAAATTATTGATAAGAGAGCGAAGAAATATTTCAAATTATGGTTGATGTTAGATCAGTTAGGTTCAGATACCAGTTTTCATAATAATTCCTATAAAACAATTACTCGTTTATTTCAGGAAGTAATTGGTATCAGTCCTAAAGAATACGTGCAGATCAAACGAATTAATCAATCTTTGGCATTATTTGCCTCTACAAAGAACATAAGAAGCCAAGATTTAGCTAATCAGTTAGGCTATTATGATTCAGCCCATTTTATTAATGAGTTCAAAAAGTATACAGGAAAAACACCAAAAGTTTTAAAGAATACACTCTTTGACATGAAAAAGTCTGACTTTGTTGATGAATTTAAACAATATATTTCCCCTGAACATTTATTGCATTACACCTCAATATTCCATAAGATTTCATAATTGTCCTATTTTTACAATTTATATCAGCTGAAATTTCTGATTTTTGTATTTAACATTGAATAGTATGAATAAACACGTTATTTTTTGGTCTATCACCGTTGGTCTAGGTGGTCTATTATTTGGCATGGACGTAGCTGTAATTTCTGGAGCCGAATTAGCCATTCAACAATTATGGAAGCTCGACTCTTTCACTCATGGATTAGCTATAGCTGCAGCTTTATATGGCACGGTCATAGGAGCAGCATTAGGAGGTATTCCAGCTGATTTATATGGTCGAAAGAAAACCTTATTTTGGATTGGATTAAGTTTCTTTATTTCTTCTATTGGGGCAGCTATTGCCCCTGGTGTTAATTCATTTATGCTATTCCGATTCTTGGGTGGATTAGGTATTGGTGCATCTTCTGTCGTAGCCCCTATTTATATTTCAGAAATAGCACCCGCGAAGCATAGGGGAAAATTGGTTATTTCATTCCAATTGAACATCGTGTTAGGTATTTTGATCGCTTATGTTTCAAATTACTTGATACAAGGAATGGAGAATGATTGGCGAATTATGCTAGGAGTCGTATCACTCCCATCTCTTCTATTTTCCATTTTAATTCTATTAACTCCTGAAACTCCTCAGTTTTTATTGTTAAAACGCAATGATTTAGCTGGTGCTCGCAAGGTATTAGAATTAGCTGATCCTAATCCGGAGGAAACTATTGAGCGTATTCAAAGTAATGCAAATAAGAATTTAACAAAAGAACGCTTATTCTCTGGTAAATTTGTTTGGCCACTAACATTAGCCTTCTTATTTGCTTTCTTTAATCAGATGTCAGGTATCAATGCCATCATTTATTACGCACCTAGAATATATGAGCTTACAGGTTTAGGAAAAGAGTCGGCTCTTTTATCTACCGCAGGAATCGGAATTGCTAACTTACTTTTCACGCTATTAGGTTGGTATTTAATTGATCGCGTGGGTCGTCGTATTTTGATGTTTATAGGCTCAATTGGATATATTTTAACCTTAAGTTTAATCGCTTATGCGTTTTACACGGAGTCATATACCTATGTGCCTATTTACATTTTTGCATTTATTGCCTCACATGCCATCGGTCAAGGATCGGTTATTTGGGTATTTATTTCAGAGATATTCCCTAACTCGGTAAGAGCTTCCGGAATGGCTTGGGGTTCTTTGACTCACTGGGTATTTGCCGCATTAGTTGCCAACTTCTTTCCTCTGTTTACAGAATCCTATGGCGGGACACTAATATTCGGTTTCTTTGCAGTTATGATGGTAGCCCAATTAGCTTATGTGGCCTTTATGATGCCTGAGACCAAAGGAGAAAATTTAGAAGATATTGAAAAGCAGGTAATCATGCATTAATCTTGTCCTTATGATTTATTTTGATCCTAACAGTAGCAAACCAAAATACCAACAATTAATTGATGGTATAATTGATGGCATTAATTCCGGCTTACTAGAGCATGGGAAGCAGCTGCCGTCCATTAATAAGGTAGCTAGTGAATTTAATATGGCTCGAATGACCGTGACTAAGGCGTATGATGACCTGAGAGAAAAAGGATTAATTAGTTCACACCACGGAAAAGGTTTCTACGTATCCAGTACAAATACAAAAAATGCTTTGCGCGTTTTTATTTTAATGGATGCATTAACTCCCTACAAAGAGACATTGTATGAAAGTATCATTCAAAATTTAGGTGATGACGTAAGTCATAACCTATTCTTTCATTACCATGATATCGAATTATTTGAAGAGTTAATCACGAATAATCTCGGCAAATACAATCATTACATCATATTGCCTCACTTTAATAAAAGTGTGGCTAGGATTGTATCTAAAATTCCAAAAGACAAACTTTTGGTATTAGATATTGATATCAAGGAGTTTAGTGATGATTATTCTATATTGTACCAAAACTTTGAAACCAATATTTTCCAAGGGTTGACTCAGTCCCTGGATAAGGTTAAAAAGTATAGACAAATCAACTTAGTGCTAAGCTCAAAAAGCTTCCAATATACACCAGACGGTATTATACAAGGTTTTACTAATTTCTGCGCGCAGAATGGTTTAGAATATGATATTATACCTGATTTAGATGACGATTACGAGTTACAGACAAATCAGGCCTATATCGTATTTAGAGAGTACGATTTAATCAAAATGATTAATTGGACTACTAAAAATAAAAAAAAACCAGGGAAGGATATCGGCATCATCTCCTACGATGATACTCCATTAAAAGAAATCATCGCTGAAGGTATATCGGTTATATCCAATGACTTCAACAAAATGGGAGAAAGAGCTGCCCAAATGATCATTAACCGCGAAAAAGGCCGCGAATCGAATGAGTTTTACTTTATTGATCGAGGATCACTATAATTCCAAATGGACATTTAACCAGCCGGCATCCATTTTTACGCCTAAGGAATTATAAAAATCAATAGCAGGTTGATTCCAGTCTAATACTTGCCACATCATACCTGTGCATTTCATTCTTTTAGCTTCTTCAATCGCTTCATTGATTAAATTTTTACCTAAGCCTTTCCCTCTATAAGCTTCTTTGATATACAAATCTTCTAAATAGAAACGTCTCCCCTTCCAGGTAGAAAAACGGTAATACCATAAGGAAAAACCAGCTAATTCATCATTCAAATAAATCAAATTAGCGGTGAATAAAGGATTATCAGAAAAACCCTCTTGAATGTAATCTACTAAACTAGAGGTTACTTCTTCTGGGGCCCTCTCAAAAATGGCTAATTCCATTACTAAATCACGAACTAGGCCAATATCTTCTTTGGTTGCTCGGCGTATATTAATCTTATCCATTGATAGCTCTTAATTTAGTTAATAAAGTAAAAAAATCTTCTGGGAATTCTTGCTCGAATTGCATGAATTTATGGCTAATGGGGTGAATGAAACCTAATGAATAGGCATGTAAAGCTTGCCTAGGACAAATCTTAAATGCATTGTCAATAAAGGATTTAAAACTTGCCATCGAAGACATATAGCGGATTTTATCACCTCCATACGTACTATCTGAAAACAAAGGGTGTCCAATAGATTGAAAATGGGCTCTAATTTGATGTGTTCTACCCGTTTCTAATTTAAACTTGACAAAAGAAGCAAAACCAAAGGTTTCCATCACCTCATAATGTGTGATGGCTATTCTTCCGTAATCAGAGTCTTCAGGAAAAATGGCTTGTATCTTTCGGTCCTTCGGACTTCTGCCTATTTTACTCCGAATAGTCCCCTTCAAATCCTTAGGTACACCCCAGCAAATAGCGTAATAGGTTCGTTCAATGCTATGTTCGAAGAATTGCTGACCAAGAAAATTCAGTGCAAATTCGGTCTTACCAATCACTAATATACCTGAGGTATCTTTATCGATACGATGCACCAAACCAGGCCGAATATCTTTTTGTCCGGGGAGATTTTGGCAATGAAATAATAACCCGTTTACTAAAGTACCTGACCAATTCCCCTGAGCGGGATGTACCACCATTCCCGGTGATTTATTCACAAGAATAAGTTGATCATCCTCATAAATAATATCAATCGGAATGTCTTCTGGATAAACTTCTTTGTCTCTCGGAGGCGTTGCAAAAGAGACGGTAATATTGTCTAAAGGCTTAACTCGGTAATTAGACTTAATTAATCCGCCATTGACCTTTACAGATCCCGCGTCTATTCCTACTTGAATCTTATTACGGCTAGTGCCCGCAATTTTAATCATCAAATATTTGTCGATTCTCAGTAATTGCTGACCTTTGTCAACAGTGAAATTATAATGCTCAAACAAGTCATCTTCCTCTTCGGAATCTGGAGCATTCATTTCTGGATCGATGGACATAAAAAACTTTGAATTTAACGCGTTAAACCTACCTTCACCGATTGAAGAGATTTTTGATGAATGCTGGAATTCAAAAAGAATTCAAGTGTTTGTCAAAAGAGATGACCTCATTCATCCCATCATTTCGGGAAATAAGTGGCGCAAATTAAAAAATTATATCCAAACCTTCTCATTAAACGAACATTCTGGGATACTTAGTTTTGGAGGAGCCTATTCCAATCACTTATTTGCTCTTGCCTTTGCTGGAAATGCATTAGGTATTCCTACGGTTGGAATTGTACGAGGGGAAGAATTAAATGTAACTAGCAACCCCTATTTAAGACAAATAAACGAATGGGGCATGAAATTACATTTCGTAACAAGGTCGCTATATCGAGAAAAAGTAATACCAATTGAGTACCAGAATTACCTATGTATACCAGAGGGAGCATATGGTTCTCAGGCGATAGACGGAATGGATACTTTAGTCAATGAATTGCCTTCTTGCGACGCCATTTATTGTGCAATAGGAACAGGCGCCACGGCCATTGGTATTGCACGCGCTACTAATGTTCCGGTTACAGGTATTCAAACTTTAAATAACCAGGCTGAAATAGAGAATCATTTAAGTGATTTTCCAGCCGCCAATTTAACGATAGACGAAAACTTCATCTTCGGGAAATACGCTAAATCAAATGCTGATTTAGATAAATTTTGTAGGAATTTTTATGAAAAACATCAGATTGCCATCGAACCTATCTATACGGGTCGTATGTTCTACGCTTTAATTAATCACATAAAAAATGGCCACATAGCTCCTGAATCAAAACTAGTGGCCATCCATACCGGAGGAATAAAATAGCTTACCCTACCGAACCTTCTAGTGAAATAGCTAATAGCTTTTGCGCTTCTACGGCGAATTCCATCGGTAATTGTTTCAAAACTTCTTTCGCATAGCCATTAACGATCAAGGCAACAGCTGTTTCAGTACTCAAACCCCGCTGATTGCAATAGAAAATTTGATCTTCACCAATCTTAGATGTCGTAGCCTCATGCTCAACAGAAGCCGTATTGTTTTTTACTTCTAAATAGGGAAAAGTATGAGCACCACATTTATCTCCTAATAATAAAGAGTCGCATTGAGAGAAATTCTTGGAACCATCCGCCTTTCTAGCTACTTGAACAAGACCACGGTATGAATTTTGAGAGAAACCCGCCGAAATCCCCTTAGAAACAATACGAGACTTAGAATGCTTCCCTAGGTGAATCATCTTAGTCCCTGTATCCGCTTGTTGGTAATTGTTAGTTACAGCCACCGAATAAAATTCACCGATTGAATAATCACCTTTAAGGATTACGGATGGGTACTTCCAAGTAACTGCCGAACCTGTCTCTACTTGTGTCCAGGATAATTTTGAATGAGCCCCATCGCAAATACCACGCTTCGTTACAAAATTGTAAATACCGCCCTTCCCTTCTTTATCTCCAGGATACCAGTTTTGAACAGTAGAATACTTCACCTCTGCCCCAGCATGTACATAAATTTCTACCACCGCTGCATGTAATTGATTCTCGTCGCGCATAGGTGCGGTACAACCCTCTAAATAAGATACATACGATTCATCTTCAGCAACTATCAAAGTACGTTCAAATTGACCTGTACCTGACGCGTTAATTCGGAAGTAAGTTGATAATTCCATAGGACAACGAACACCCTTGGGAATATAACAGAAGGAACCATCAGAAAATACCGCACTATTTAACGCTGCGAAGTAATTATCTTTTACGGGAACCACAGAACCCAGATATTTCTTGATCAAGTCAGGGTATTCTTTGATAGCTTCTGAAATGGAGCAAAAAATCACACCTTTCTCCATTAAAGTATCTTTAAAAGTAGTAGCAACCGAAACTGAATCAATAACTGCATCGACTGCCACATTAGAAAGACGTTTTTGTTCGTCTAATGAAATTCCTAATTTTTCAAACGTACGACGTAGTTCCGGATCAATTTCATCTAAGGAATTCAATTGCTTTTTTTGAACTGGAGCTGAATAATATTTCAACTCATCGTATTTAGCAGGGGTATATAAAACATTCGCCCAATCAGGCTCCTGTAATGTTCTCCAGTAGCGATAAGCGGATAAACGCCACTCACGCATCCAATCCGGTTCATTCTTTTTATCAGAGATAAAATGAATAATGGATTCACTAAGACCTATAGGAGCTTCATCTGTCTCGAAATGAGACTCAAATCCGTATTTATAATCGGAAGTGGTTACTTCTTGTAAAATGTCATCTACCTTCTCTGCCATAATTTTGCATTTAGAGCACAAAATTACAAAAGGATTTTGGAGAAAAATAGACTTAGTTTAGAATAAATCTAAACAATCAAAATAAAGGTGTATTTCTAATCAGACTTTCTTCTAATGAAATAAACGTTTCTGTACGCTGAATACCCGTAACTCGCTGAATCTTATCGTGTAATACTTCACGCAAGTGCTGTGTGTCTCTACATATTATTTTAGCAAAAATAGAATAAATACCAGTCGTATAATGAATATTAACCACTTCTGGGATTTGCTCTAGCTGCTTAGCCACATCTTCATAAAGACTACTTTTATCTAAATAAATTCCTAGAAAAGCAGTTATATCCCACCCTATTTTAGAATAATCAATTAATAATTGAGCCCCTTTTACAATACCCATGGATTCCATTTTTTTCATTCGAACATGAACGGTACCTCCAGAAACATCGAGACGCGTACCAATCTCAGTATACGGCAGGTTGGCATCTTTGACTAGAATTTCTAAAATCTTATAGTCCAAAGGATCAAGTTCAAACTTCTTTTCCATTTAATATTTGTAAATATTTAAGCTTCAAATTAAAAATTATGCAAAAAAAGACATTTTTTATTGAAAAATTTTGAAAAATATAAAATCTCCTTTTATATTTGTCCTACTAATTATTGTAAAGGTAATAATTTTCACTGTAGGGTGATGAAATTGGCAGACGTGCCCTCCTGTCTCGGGGGTGGTGAGTTCAGGATAAACACGGCATAATGGGTTGACCACTAAATC
>JBEBDF010000012.1:0-43814 GCA_041157105.1 Bacteroidota bacterium
TCTTTATGCGGCGAGAAAAAGACCATGGACAGAATCCAAAGTTTATTAGGTGGCGGTAAACCACTCAGAAATTAAATTTTACGAAGATGAATGCATATATCATAGCAGGTTACCGCACAGCAGTTGCAAAAGCCAAAAGAGGAGGTTTCAGAACAATGCGTCCAGATGATTTAGCGGCGGAAGTCATTAAACATTTGATGAAGCAGGTGCCTAGTTTAGACCCGGCACGTGTAGATGATTTAATCGTGGGCAATGCCATTCCCGAAGCGGAGCAAGGGATGCAAATGGCGCGTTATATCTCGCTTTTGTCTTTGCCAAAAAGCGTTCCCGGTTTCATCATTAACCGCTATTGCGGTTCTGGTTTAGAAGCGATTGCTCTAGCCTCTGCTAAAGTAGCTTCCGGCATGGCCGATTGCGTTATTGCAGGTGGAACTGAATCGATGACGATGTTACCGATGATGGGCCATAAAACGGTCTTGAACTACGGAATCGCGAACGAACATCCGGATTATTACATCGGAATGGGTCTGACGGCGGAAGAAGTAAGCAAGAAGTATAACGTGACTCGTGATGAGCAAGATGCGTTCTCTTTTGCTTCCCACCAAAAGGCTTTAGCCGCACAAAAAGCGGGCAAATTCACTTCGCAAATCGTTCCAGTCGAAGTATCAGAGAATTATTTTGATGCCAAAACCGGTAAGAAACAAACCCGCAGCTGGACCGTGTCTGAAGACGAAGGACCTCGCGCGGATACAACTATTGAAGCTTTAGGAAAACTAAAGCCTGCATTTGCGATGGGTGGAACGGTTACCGCAGGTAATGCGTCCCAAACTTCAGATGGAGCGGCTTTCGTTTTAGTCGTTTCGGAAAAATTAGTGAAAGAATTACATTTAGAACCAATCGCTCGCCTAGTTTCTTATGCTACAGCAGGGGTAGAACCGAGTATCATGGGTATAGGTCCGGTAGAGGCGATTCCAATTGCATTGAAAAAAGCGGGATTAACGCTGAAAGATATCCAACAAATCGAGTTGAACGAGGCGTTTGCGGCGCAGTCTTTGGCGGTCATGAAAACTCTCGATATCGATCCCACAATCGTCAATGTAAACGGTGGCGCTATCGCTCTTGGACACCCACTAGGCTGTTCTGGTGCGAAATTATCCATCCAATTATTCAATGAAATGCGTCTTCGCAACCAAAAATACGGTATGGTTACAGCCTGCGTAGGTGGCGGTCAAGGAGTAGCAGGAATTTACGAATTACTATGACCCCACAGGAGTACATTGATTTAGAGTCTGAGTTTGGAGCACATAATTACCATCCAATTCCAGTCGTTCTAGAACGCGGAGAAGGAGTGCATGTGTATGATGTGACGGGAAAAAAGTACCTCGATTTTTTGTCGGCCTATAGTGCTGTGAATCAAGGGCATTGCCATCCTCGCTTAGTCAAAGCCATTTCTGATCAAGCATCACGTTTAACGCTCAGTTCCCGTGCTTTCCACACGAATCTTTTAGGTTCGACGGAGAAGAAATTAGCGGAGAAATTTGGTTATCAGAAAGTCCTATTGATGAATACTGGCGTAGAAGCCGGAGAATCTGCTATCAAGTTAGCCCGTAAATGGGCTTACGAGGTAAAAGGCGTTCCTGCGAATCAAGCGGAGGTTATTTTTGCGGAAGGTAATTTCTGGGGTAGAACTATTGCAGCCGTTTCCTCTTCGAATGACCCGTCCTCTTACCATAATTTCGGTCCATTTGTTCCCGGATTCAGCCGAATTCCCTACAATGATCTGAAGGCATTAGAAGAAAAATTACAAAACCCGAATGTGGCGGCTTTCATGGTCGAACCCATTCAGGGAGAAGCGGGGGTGGTCATTCCATCATCAGGCTATTTGAAAAAAGCGGCTGCCTTGTGTAAAAAACACCGCGTTTTATTCATCGCAGACGAAATCCAAACCGGTTTAGGGCGTACAGGAGCCTGGTTAGCTTGCCACCACGAATTAGTTCATCCGGATATTTTATTATTAGGAAAAGCACTTTCAGGCGGATTTATGCCGGTTTCAGCGGTGCTTTGTAATGACGAGATTATGCTCACTATCAAGCCAGGAGAACACGGATCCACTTACGGGGGAAATCCTTTAGCCTGTGCTGTCACTAACGTGGCCATCGATATCATCGAAGACGAGGATCTGGTAGAAAATGCCACGGTTCGCGGGCAACAATTACTGACTTTCTTAGAAAGTTTACGTGATAAAACGGCCTTGATTAAATCGGTGAGAGGGAAAGGGCTTTTATGTGCCATTGAAATCGACACCGATGAAGATAGTAAAGTAGCTTGGGAAATCTGTTTAGACCTGATGAAAAAGGGCTTATTGGCGAAACCGACACATGGAAATAAAATCCGCTTAGCTCCTCCTTTGACTATCACCGGTGCGGAAATGGATCAAGCTTGCAGCATTATCGACAAAGTATTTCTGGGGTATTAAGCAATTTCGAAGCAACGCATAGAAATGCCGCCGTAAACGAGTTCGTCGTAAGTGAATCTTACTTCCTCATTTTTGCGGGCTAAAGCTAAGGCATACAGCATCGGAATGTAGTGATCTGGCGTAGGAACAGATTTTAATCCACCCGGTGCCCTCGAGTAATCGACTAAACTTGAAAGATCCTTATCGAGTATTTTTTGAGTTGTCCACGCATCAAATTCTTGTGCCCATTCATACGCAAAATGCTCCTGCCCCATTGAGAGATTTGGGATACTCGCCTGCAGATTATGGACAATGTTTCCACTTCCGATGATTAATACCCCTCTTTCACGCAAGAATTGTAATTCTTGAGCCAGCGTTACGTGATAAGCCATTGGCTGAGAATAGTCAATCGACATCTCAAAGCAAGGGATATTGTGATTTGGAAACAGGTGACAAAGCACGGACCAAGCGCCGTGATCTAAACCCCATTCGGTGGTTTCTTGGATTTTTTGAGAACCAGAAGCGAGTATTTTCGCGGTTTCCGGGCTCCCCGGTGCAGGGTATTGAAATTCGTGCAGTGCTCGAGGGAAACCTCCAAAATCATGGATGGTCTCCGGCATCGATGATGACTGAACTTGTGTGATTCCTCTCGTCAGCCAGTGGGCTGATATAACTAAAATAGCTTTAGGAGGTGGAAGAGATGCCCCCAAGGTATTCAAAGAAGCCGTAAAAGGATTGTCTGCCAAAGCGTTCATCGGGCTTCCGTGCCCGATGAACCACACTGGCTGTATAGTTGACATGATGCTATCTATTCATGGACACTAAGAACTCTTCGTTGTTCCTAGTCCCCTTCATTTGCTGTTGCAAGAATTCCATCGCCTCTACTGAGTTCATATCAGACATGTGCTTGCGCAAGATCCAAACACGTTGTAGAACCGCTGGATCCATCAATAGATCTTCGCGACGCGTTCCTGAAGCCGTCACATCGATCGATGGATAGATTCGGCGGTTCGCTAGCTTGCGATCTAATTGTAATTCCATGTTACCCGTTCCTTTGAATTCCTCAAAGATTACCTCGTCCATTTTCGATCCCGTTTCGATCAAGGCCGTGGCGATGATCGTTAGTGAACCACCATTTTCGACATTACGAGCCGCTCCGAAGAAACGCTTCGGTTTGTGTAAGGCATTGGCATCCACACCACCAGATAAAATCTTACCTGATGAAGGAACAACTGTATTGTAAGCACGTGCTAGACGTGTAATTGAATCTAATAAGATAACGACATCATGGCCGCATTCCACCATTCTTTTGGCCTTCTCTAAAACAAGATTAGCCACTTTTACGTGACGCTCTGCTTGCTCATCGAAAGTAGATGAAATTACTTCTGCACGAACGGAACGCTGCATATCTGTTACCTCCTCTGGACGTTCGTCGATCAATAAGATGATCAAATAAACCTCTGGGTGATTGCGGGAAATCGCGTTTGCGATGTCTTTTAATAAAACGGTCTTACCTGTTTTAGGCTGGGCAACGATCATACCCCTTTGGCCCTTACCGATCGGCGCGAACAAGTCCAAAATACGTGTTGAATAATTATCTGGCGTAGAAGACAAGTTCAGCTTCTCCTCTGGGAACAAAGGCGTTAAATATTCAAAATTGATCCGGTCGCGAATCTCATCCGTCGTCTTTCCATTCACTGATTCCACTTTCAATAAAGCGAAATACTTCTCCCCTTCTTTCGGCGGACGAATTTTTCCTAAGATCGTGTCTCCAGTCTTCAAACCAAACATTTTGATTTGTGATGGCGACACATAAATATCATCAGGAGACGCTAGATAGTTGTAATCAGAGGAACGCATGAATCCGTATCCACCCTCTTGCATAATCTCTAAAACCCCCTCATTTTCGATCAAACCATCCAATTCCTTGATGACTTGGTTATAATTCGAACGGTGTTTGTTGTGGTGGTGGACCGGAGCCGGCGCCTCCTCTTTAGGCAATTTATCCACATCGACAGGTGCATCCGTAGGAGAAACCTCGTCTTTTGTGTTTTCTGTGCTGGTGATGAAGGAAGTATCCATTAAGAATTCTTCTGGAGCCGCTACTTCTTTGTATTCAATAGGTGCCTCCTCAGATGAAGCTTTTGTCTCCATTGGTAACAAGGGTGCTTCTTCGTTGCTCTTCTTAATTCGTTGACGCTTAGGTCGTTCGTTTGATGATGATTCTTCTACTTGTGTTTTTTTTACTCTTTTGATAGGCTTATCTTCCATAAAGGGGGAATGATTAATTAAGATTGACAACAGACATATCTGTCAGAATGTTTGCCAAATGAGAAAATTTAGGGACGTTTACTCGTTGAATTGTCAGAATCGACATGCAATACTACGGTATTAGTGGGTAATTGTCAAGGTTTTAGGCCAAAATTTGGGCTTCAAAATCAATTAATTGATAAAATACACGTCCACAGCGATTATTTCGTAGTTTTGCAGCACAATAATTTATGGAAAACATTCAGCAGCAGCTTATTGACCTTTTGGAATTCCGTCGCAAGGAGGGCTTATTAAGGCAATTATCCGTGCTGGAGGGCAGGACCGATTTCTGCTCGAATGATTACTTAGGCTTAGCATCAGACCAGGCCCTGGCAGCAAAAATAGCCGACGATTTTAACGCTTTACCCGCGGAATACCGCAAAAATGGCTCCACAGGCTCACGACTCATCTCTGGGCAAAGCAATTTGATCGAACAATTCGAAAAAGAATGTGCTGCCTTTCATGGATCAGAGGCTGCCTTACTTTTTAGTTCAGGATACGATGCAAACATTGGGTTAATCTCCTCCCTCCCACAAGAAGGCGATATCATTTTTTGCGATAAGCTATTGCACGCGAGTCTAATTGACGGCTTACGACTCTCGAAAGCGGAAAGACGCATCTTCAAGCACAACAACGTAGAAGATTTAATACATCTACTTGATCAATACCCGGCCGAAACACGCAAGTGGATCGTCGTGGAATCGGTCTATTCAATGGACGGCGACATAGCCCCATTAAAAGAGTTAATCGAGTTGAAAAACAAATACCAGGCGGAACTCATCGTCGATGAAGCCCATTCAGGAGGAATTTATGGACCAGCAGGTCAAGGATTAGTATATGATCTAGGGATTTGCGAGGAAATTTTTGCAAGGGTTGTTACTTTCGGAAAAGCGTGGGGCAATGCGGGAGCGGTGGTTCTCGGGTCTTTGGCCCTCAAAGAATACCTAGTCAACTTCGCTAGACCCTTTATTTATTCTACTGCACCCACACCGGCACATGTTTCAGCGCTTTTAAGCACCTTACATTATTTGCCTTCCCAAAACGAAGCCAGAAAAAAACTGCAAGAAAATATCGCCTTCTTCCGAGAAAATGTGAAATCCGATGCCTGGGGAGAAAGTAAAACAGCCATCCAAACCTATTTCGTAACTGGGAACGAGGCCGTTCGAGCGAAGGCAACACAAGCTAGCGAATATGCCATAAAGCCCATCGTTTTCCCTACAGTAGCAAAAGGCAAAGAACGCATTCGCATTACACTAAGCGCTAAACACACAAAAGAACAAATACAATCACTAATAAAAACACTTGAATGAAACAGTTTATCGTCGCCGGAATAGGCACTGAAATTGGCAAAACCGTAATTTCAGCGGTTTTAACTGCCGGTTTAAAAGCAGAATATTGGAAGCCCGTACAATCAGGAGATATAGCCACTGGGGATGCCTATTGGATCCGCAAATGGGTCCCAAACGCGACCATACATCCCTCGACCTATGCTTTAACACAACCCTTATCTCCTCATTCCGCCGCAGAAATTGATGGAATAACTATTCAATTAGAGGATTTTAAAATTCCTACAGACCAGACCTTGATCGTCGAATTAGCAGGGGGAATCATGGTGCCCTTAAATGATCGGGAGACCAATTTAGATCTCATTAAGCACTTTAATTTGCCGGTCATATTAGTCAGTAAAAACTATTTAGGCAGCATCAATCATACCATTTTGAGTTATGAAATGTTAAAGCAACACGGCGTTCATATGGCTGGAATCGTATTCAATGGGCCTGAAAACCCATCTGGGGAAAAATTTATTTTAAACCATACAGGCTTACCGTTGGTTTTACGAGTGAATACAGAAAATGAAATCAATGAGGCCGTCATCGCCTCGTATGCAGATAAAATCCATGTCTAATCAGAATTTAGCTTCTCGGGATGCAGCGGTGATTTGGCACCCCTTCACGCAACACCAAATTGAACCTGCTTCAATTCCAATTGTGAGCGGGAAAGGAGCGTATCTTTTTGACACAGATGGCAAAAAATACATTGATGCCATTTCCTCTTGGTGGGTGAATACCCATGGACATGGTCATCCTTATTTAGCAGAAAAGGTTTACCAACAGGCCTTACAGCTCGAGCAAGTGATTTTTGCAGGCTTCACACACGAACCTGCAGTTCGACTTTCAGAACGCCTATTAAGTCATTTACCGGCTAATTTCGAACGTGTATTCTTCTCAGATAACGGCTCCACTTCCGTGGAAGTGGCCATCAAAATGGCCTTACAATTCTTCCATAATCAAGGAAATACTCAGCGTAGAAAAATTATAGCCTTTGCGGATGCCTATCACGGGGATACTTTTGGTGCCATGAGTTTAGGTGCACCTAGTTCCTTCAATGATCCTTTTCAGGATATGCTTTTCGAGGTGGAATTCCTTCCAAGTCCTCAAGACGCTGAAGCCTGCATCGCGGCGATGTCTGCTGCGGATGAAAGTTACGCAGCCTTCATCTTTGAGCCTTTGATTCAAGGCGCAGGAGGCATGAAAATGTACGAAGCGTCTACCTTGGATGCATTGATTCGAATTGCCCACCAAAAAGGGATGTTCTGTATCGCAGATGAAATCATGACCGGATTCGGTCGTACGGGAAAGTGGTTTGCGATGGATTATTTGGAAGAAAAACCGGATATTGTTTGCCTCTCCAAAGGCTTAACTGGGGGCATGATGGCCATGGGTTTAACGCTCTGCAGTGAAAAAATATTCCAATCCTTCCTATCGGATGACCGCCGAAAAATGATGTTTCATTCGCATTCGTTTACGGCAAATCCATTAGCCTGCGCTGCGGCTAATGCGAGTATGGATTTGATGGAAAAAAAAGAAACCTGGACGTCAATTGCTCGGGTGGAATCACGTCATCGTGCTTTCGCTGCAACGCTAGCAAATCATACCATCCTAAAAAATGTGCGAATTCACGGCACCATTCTGGCCATGGAAGTTGAAACGGGAGAAATGGATGGATATTTACACTCGATTAGGGATGATATCTACCAGCATTTCTTGAAAGAGGGTATTTTGATGCGACCTTTAGGAAATACCATCTATATCCTCGCCCCTTATTGTATCGAGGACGAGGATTTAGCGTATATCTACGATAAAATTACGGCTTTTGCGGAGGGACTAGTTTAGTCGACTGCCAAGAAACCATTTGCCAACGCTTATCTGCGTAGACAAATACATCTGTAAAACGCAGGCGCAAAGTAGTTTGACCACCATCCGCTGCTTGTTGTTGGATAGATAAAATACCCGTATTAATTCCTGTTTTCCCATATACCCGATGTTGTAGTTCCTCCGGGGTAATGGACAAATAACTGGATTTTCCAGATGCAATAGAGGCAATATACGTTTCTTTGTTGTCCTGTACTCCACTCGAATGGAAATAGACAAGATCCTTGTGTAGAACAGCCTGTAAACCTGGTAGGTCCTTCGCTACCATTACCTTAAAACGGTTTAATTCCGCTTCTTTCAAGGATTCTTCGTTTTGAGCAAAGCCGGCAAATGAGGCTAATAGGCAGCCTAAAATCAATAATTTTTTCATAGGTTCTTTTTCATTAAAACGCGTTTACGTTGATTATTTACTCAAAATTAAATCTGCCGCCTTCTCCGCAATCATGACCACTGCTGCATTTGTATTTCCCGAAATCACATCCGGCATAAGGGAAGCATCTACGACCCTCAAACCTAGCAAACCTCTGACGCGAAGTGTCGAAGGATCACAAACCGCCTCCGCATCTGTTCCCATCTTACAGGTTCCCACCGGATGGTACACACATTCAGTGGCATGCTCCATATGCTCCTGCATTAATTCTTCCGTCCATTCACCTGCCGGATAATTCAATTCAGACCCTTTTCTAAGTCCATCAAAAGCGGAAGATAAGACAATATCGCGCGCAATTCGCATCCCGCGTTTTAGTGTTTCGCGGTCCTGCTCAGCTGATAAATAGCGAGGGTCAATCACGGGTGCTTCATCAAAACGAGAGGACCGAAGACTCACCGTTCCCCTACTCTTCGGTTTTAACAAAGTGGGTAATATGGTAAATCCATCGCTTAAAGGCATTTTACTGTAATCGTACATATCCGCTGACCAGGCAGAAGAAAAATGAAATTGTAAATCCGGTACATCGGTTTGATTTACAGAATCAAAAAATGCCGCTGCCTCTAAAGGACTAGAAGACAATGGCCCTTTTTTATGCAAGGTGTAATCCACGTAGTTTTTCACCCCCAAAGCCACATTATACGATTGTCCTTTCGTACTTGCCTGCGCATTCATATTCACAAAGAGGTGATCAGATAAATTCTTGCCCACCCCCTTTAAATCCAGCCGGGAATCAATTCCATGCTCTCCCAGTTCCGCGGCATCGCCTATACCCGATAATTGTAAAATTTGTGGACTTTGGAAGGCTCCAGCTGATAAAATCACTTCAGATGTTTCGAATTCGATAGCCTTTTTTGAGCCTAATTTATAGCCTTTTAGACCAGTCACCCGCTCCCCTTGCATGACTAAGGAAGCCACCTGAAAAGAAGTTTGAATATGTAAATTTTTGCGAGAAAGAGCCGGCTGAATGAAAGCTTTCGCTCCGGAGGCGCGCTCGCCATCCTGAATATTGAATTGGAATAAACCTGCTCCTACTTGCTTCGCGCCATTAAAATCCGGATTAGCAGGGATCCCCACCGTTCCGCATCCTTGAATGAAGGCATCTCCAAAAATCGTCAAATGCCTATTCTTCGCCACTCGGTGCAAACCACCGGTTCCATGGAATTCGTTTTGGAAATCTTCGTTATCCTCTGATTTTTTGAAATAAGGCAAAACATCCTGATAAGACCAACCCTCACAACCCCAAGCCGCCCATTGATCATAATCTGCCTTATTGCCACGAATATAAGCCATGCAATTAATGGCTGAGCTACCTCCCACCGTTTTACCACGAGGTTGGTAGAGCCTACGACCCCCTAAATGTGGTTGTGGTTCTGTAAAAAAATTCCAGTTTAAATAGGTATGATTCAGCAGTGAATACGCAGATGGCATGGAAATTCGGGGGTCTCTAAAATCTCCTCCCGCCTCAATTAGCAGGACTTGATTCAAGGGATTTTCCGATAAACGGTGCGCTAAAACACAGCCTGCCGTACCGGCTCCCACGATAATGTAATCAAATTTCATAGACAGGTCACTATTTTCTCTTTGAATATCCCTATTTTTGGCCAATAAATAACAAAACGTGAGCAATTTTTCTGTCTATCTTATGTTAGGTTTAGAGCATATCCTAAATTGGGCTGCCTTGGACCACCTGTTATTCATCCTATCGCTGACCTGCGCTTATGTCGTGACAGATTATAAAAAACTGCTTTGGCTAGTGACTGCTTTCACGCTAGGTCATTCTATTACTTTAGCCCTTGCCACTTTACATATCATCCAAGTAAATATGACCTGGGTAGAATTTTTGATTCCCTGCACCATCTTAGTTTCAGCCATCTCGAACTTAATTAAGACTAAACAAGGCTATAAGTATGGGGTGGTAGCTATTTTTGGCCTGATTCACGGCCTAGGTTTCTCTAATTATTTACAAAGTTTATTGGGGGCAGAAAGCTCCATTTTTTCGCCTCTTTTGGCCTTTAATATTGGATTAGAAGTAGCCCAAATCATCGTAGTTTCCATCATACTTGCCTCTTCCATCGTTTCCTTGCACATACTAAAATGGAAGCAAGGAGCTTACATAAAAGTAATTTCAGGGATTACAATCGGTCTAGTTTTACCCATGATCCTAGAGCGCTGGCCTTAATCGCTGACCGACAAAATAGCAATTCATTGCTGGCCATAAAAAAAGCCCCGATTTTCATCGAGGCCTTTTCCTGAAATGTATATACGACTAAAAGTCTTCGTCTAACGAGAAGGACATCGAATCCTTGTCAGACATAACCCCTGACTTTTGGTATTCAGCCACACGCTTCTCGAAGAAGTTCGTCTTTCCTTGTAAAGAGATCATCTCCATGAAATCGAAAGGATTCGTTGCATTGTAGTGTTTCTGGCAACCTAAAGCAACCAATAAACGATCCGCGACGAAATCAATGTACTGACACATCATCTCTGCGTTCATACCAATTAAGGATACAGGAAGTGCAACAGTTACAAATTCTTTTTCAATCTCTACGGCTTCTAAAATGATTTCATAGATACGCTCTTGTGATAATTGATTTTTAATGTGATCTGTGTAAAGTAAACAAGCAAAATCACAGTGTAAACCTTCGTCACGGGAGATCAATTCGTTCGAGAATGAAAGACCTGGCATTAAACCACGTTTCTTTAACCAGAAAATAGAGCAGAAAGAACCAGAGAAGAAAATACCCTCCACCGCAGCGAATGATATTAAACGCTCTACGAAGTTATCAGACTCGATCCATTTTAAAGCCCAATCCGCTTTTTTCTTCACGCAATCAATTGTCTCGATCGCACGTAAAAGATGGTCTTTTTCTTTTGGATCATTAATATATGTATCGATTAATAGCGAGTAGGTTTCTGAGTGGATATTCTCCATCATAATTTGGAAACCATAGAAACATTTCGCTTCAGCAAATTGCACTTCTTTTAAAAAGTTATTCGCTAAATTTTCATTGACGATACCATCCGAAGCAGCGAAGAAAGCAAGTACGTGAGAAACGAAATGACGTTCACCATCGTTCATCTTTTTCCAGTCAGCTAAATCTTGAGATAAATCGATCTCTTCCGCTGTCCAGAAAGACGCTTCCGCCTTCTTATAAAATTGCCAAATATCATCGTGCTTAATCGGAAAAAGCACAAAACGGTTGGGATCCTCAACCAATAAGGGTTCTACTGCTATCGTTGACATAAAAATTTAAATTGAACTCGAAATTAAGAAATTCTACCTGATATACAAGACTCGAAAAGGGCTAAAATTGTTTTAAATTTTAAAAGAAAAATCCGCCTACTTGAACAACCAGCGGTGAGCCATAGGGAGAGCGCCCTGAGGAGTAATTTAGGTCATACATAATCGATAAATTAATACCTATTTTAGATCCTAATCCTACACCCACCAAGACCGGATTGGAATAATTAATTCCCGTGTTGTCCGAAAGATTAGAAAAGTTTTCAATTTGCCCTGTTAAATAGGCTTGGCCTATTACTTGACTCAATGCAGGAACTTGTTGGCGAAAAAAGATTCTTTGGCCTAATAAATTACTCGTTAAAGACCCCAATGAACCAAAACTAGCCCAATAATATTGATAAGTTAAACCAACACCAACAATGGCGTTATTTGTCAACGAATAACCTATCATAGGGGAAATACCAATACTAGTCGGGTTTCCAAAGCTTAAACCACTAACACCCCCACCAAAGTTTAAGCGCTGGCGAAATGGTAATTCTCGCACATCTACTTCCGCGTCTAAATCGCCTACCGCTCCCTCCTCTTTAATAACCACAGGTTCTTGCGCGAAAACCTCAGAAATTCCCCCAAAAGTCAGGAGTAAAAAGAATAAAAATAGTTTTTTCATTTGGCTTAAATTATTTACCAAAATTAAAGGATATTTTTGTAAAATGAATACGCCACTGTCTAAGCATAACATAGAAAATTGTGATCCTAAAACGCACATCATCATCAAAGGTGCGCGTGTACACAATTTGAAAAATGTGGATGTGGCGATTCCGCGTAATCAGTTAGTTGTTATCACCGGTTTGTCTGGATCTGGTAAGTCCTCTTTAGCCTTTGACACTTTGTTTGCTGAAGGCCAAAGAATGTACGTCGAAAGTCTGAATAGCTACGCCCGCCAGTTTTTGGGGCGAATGGAAAAGCCTGCCGTCGATTACATCAAAGGGGTTTCACCCGCGATTGCTATCGAACAAAAGGTAAACACTAAGAACCCTCGTTCGACGGTAGGTACCACTACAGAAATCTATGATTATTTAAAATTACTTTTTGCCCGCATCGGACGCACCTATTCGCCTATTTCAGGACAAGAGGTTCGCAAAGATTCGGTCTCCCAAATCGTCGATTTCATCGCTCAAGCGGACGGCAAAAAAGTACTAATTCTGGCACCATTAATTCACCATGTAGAGCGAAGTCTTGAAAATGAATGTCAATTGCTCATTCAGAAAGGCTATTCCAGGTTAAAATTCCAAGAGGAAATTATTGCTTTAGAGGAATTAATAGAAGACCCAGCGCAACTACAAAAGCTGGCGAAGAAACCTTCCGAAATCGCGATTCTCATCGACCGGTTGGTCTCTAAAAAAGACGACGAGGAAACGCAATTCCGGGTGGGAGACTCTGTTCAAACAGCCTATTTCGAAGGAGAAGGCGTTTGCTGGATTGAAATCGAAGGAAGAAAGCGGGACATATTTTCGAATAAATTTGAACTGGATGGGATGGTTTTTGAGGAGCCAAGTTTGAATCTATTTTCCTTCAATAATCCCTACGGTGCTTGCAAAAATTGCGAAGGCTATGGCAAAGTTCTGGGTTTAGATCCCGATTTAGTTTTTCCAGATCACGATCTATCTATTTATGAGGGAGCGATTGCACCTTGGCGAAGCGAGCGGATGAGCGAGTGGCTCAGTCCCTTGTTACGCAATGGCATTCAATTCGACTTCCCTATTCATCGTCCTTACAAGGATCTAACAGCGGCAGAGAAAAAACTCTTATGGACTGGGAATAAATATTTCGCAGGTTTAACACACTTTTTTGATCACCTAGAAAAAGAAACCTATAAGATTCAGTACCGTGTTCTTTTATCCCGTTATCGAGGCAAAACAAATTGCCCGGAATGCCAAGGATCACGTTTGCGGATGGATGCCAGCTATGTAAAAATAGAAGGGACCTCACTTGTCGATTTGGTGCTTTGGCCTCTATCGAAAACCAAGGCCTTCTTTGAAAACCTGAAGCTAAACGAGCATGATCAAAAGGTTTCAAAACGCATTTTAATCGAAATCAATAATCGGCTAGATTACATGGATCGGGTGGGTTTAGGGTATTTAACCTTAAACCGTCTTAGTTCTACCCTTTCTGGAGGTGAATTTCAACGCATTAAGTTAGCCACCTCCCTAGGCAGCGCCTTAGTGGGATCGATGTATATCTTAGATGAACCCAGTATCGGTCTACATCCTCGGGATACAGAACGATTGATTTCTGTATTAGAAATGTTGAAAAACATGGGGAATACGGTTATTGTGGTGGAGCATGAGGAAGAAGTGATGCGCGCAGCGGATCAAATCATCGATATCGGCCCGGAGGCAGGTCGCCATGGTGGAAATTTGATCTTCCAAGGGAATTTAAAAGAGGCTTTGGCAGACAAAAAAACCGATAGCCATACCTTGCGCTTTTTAACCGGAGAAGACCGAATCGAAGTACCGTATTTCAGACGTAAAGCATTAGCTCAGATCGAAATTACAGGAGCTTCAGAAAATAATTTAAAGAATGTGGACGTCGCGATTCCATTAGGTATCATGACCGTGGTAACAGGTGTCAGCGGCTCAGGAAAGTCTACTTTGATCCGCAAAATTTTGTATCCGGCGATGCTGCGTTTATTGCAGCAAGGCACCGAAGAAACCGGCCGTTTCCGCGAAATCAAAGGAAGTACAAACAAAATTGCGAGCATCGAAATGGTCGACCAACAGCCGATCGGAAAATCGTCTCGCTCGAATCCCGTGACTTACATTAAGGCCTATGATGCCATTAGGGCATTATATTCCGAATTACCCGTTGCAAAAGCCCGCGGATACAAACCCGCACACTTTTCGTTTAATGTAGAAGGTGGTCGTTGTGAGGTTTGCCAAGGAGAAGGGGAAATTACCATCGAAATGCAGTTCATGGCAGACATCAAACTGCCTTGCGAGTCCTGTGGTGGTTCTCGGTTTAAACAGGAAATTTTGGACGTAAAATTCCAGGATAAAAATATTTCAGAAATTTTAGATTTGACTGTCGAAGAGGCAGTGGAATTCTTTAGTGAAAAACAAGCACGCATTGCCGACAAGATCGATCCTCTTTTCCAAGTAGGATTAGGCTATATTAAATTAGGTCAATCCTCGAATTCCCTTTCTGGTGGGGAGGCGCAGCGTGTGAAACTGGCTAGCTTCCTGGGCAAAGGAAATCCGAACAAAGGTCGGACACTCTTTATTTTCGACGAACCTACCACCGGTCTACACTTCCACGACATCAAAAAGCTGTTAAAGGCAATGAATGATCTAGTGGAACAAGGGGATTCTGTCGTGATTATCGAGCATAACATGGAAGTCATTAAATGTGCCGATCACATTATTGATTTAGGGCCAGAAGGTGGTGAAAATGGAGGTTACATTTGTTTCCAAGGCACTCCAGAAGAGATGAAAGGTTTGAAAAATAACCCAACTGCTCATTATTTAAGCCAAAAACTCTAATTTAGCACATGTCCTCGTTCGCAAACATCACTCAACTCGCAGAAAGAATCCAGTCCATCACGACCGGACTTCACCTTGCGATTCCTGAATTGATCATAGCCGGAACGATCTTATTTAGTTTGTTGATCGAATTATTTTTACATGGCAAGACGGAGAAATTTAGTACTTCCTGGCGCTACTTTACCTGCCAAATTCCCCTATTATTAGCCCTATCTCTTAGTTTCCAACGTTCAGAATTAAGCTCAGTTGGAACATTTGCGTCAGGTTTATTTGAAGCGAATTTGGGTTCAGATTCGATCAATACCCTGATTTTAGGCATTGGTTTCTTGCTCATTTTGATGAATCAAATCCACCAAAAATCCCTCACATTCGAAGAACTGATTGGATTTTTATCCATTTTACTAGGCGCTCTATTTGTGACCATGAGCACTTCCGTTTTAAGCTTGTTTTTATCCATCGAATTTATGTCGATGGGCACCTATGTGTTAGTTAGCCTTCGAAAGGAGTCCTCTCGGGCCAGTTTACCCTATGTTTTATTCGGCTTAGGATCCTCTGCCTTGTTTATTTATGGCATCTCCTTGATCTATGGTTTGACAGGAACACTGGATTTTACGAGCGTGGATTTCTCAAGGGGTATTTCAGTAGCCGATCCTTATTTGCGCGGATTTGCGCTAGGACTTTTTGCGGTAGGATTGTTGTTCAAAATGTCTTGGGCACCCTTTCACCCTTGGAATCCGGATGTAATGGAGAATTTACCAGCCGCCTGGATGACTTGGATTTCGACCGCACCCAAACTCGCGATTGCATTTATAGGTATCCGAATCCTTCCCGTCTTGCCTGTTTCCTATGCGAACGAGTTAGCTTTTTTAGCCATTTTGACGCTATTGGTTGGAAATTTAGGGGCATTAGGCCAAAACAAAACCAAACGCCTCCTCGCCTATTCGAGTATCGCACATGGCGGTTTTCTCGCAATGACTTGGTTCTTTCAACCCATTCAAGCGCTTGATGCCCTCCTGTTTTACGGATTTTTGTATAGTGTTGCCAGCTTATTAGTGTTTTACCTGATTGACGAGATAGCCGCCGACGAAATAACCGATTTTGCAGGGCTAGGTGCTTTGAAGCCTTTACCTGCCTTTTTCCTACTCACCGGACTGATTGCTTTAGTGGGTCTTCCTCCAGCCGGAACATTTATTGCAAAAATAACCTACTTCAGTTTATTGTGGTCAAATTATGAAGTAAGTACCTCCAACGGCCTCTTGGTTTTGCTGATTACGGCCATTTTAGTGACCGCGATTTCGCTCTTCTATTATTTAAAGATTCCTTTCCAATTGTATTTTAAAAAATCGACCAAAGAATCGGAACTATGGAAGAATGTAACATCTATTGAAATCTACTCTTACGGATTCTTAACAGCGATTTTGATTGCATCTATCTTGTTTCCAACGGTCTTGACTAACCTTTGGAAATAGTCGATAAAAAATTAAAAAAAATCAGCTTATTGGTCATTTATTTTGGCTAATTTTGGACTTGATTTTTAAAATAGCCCCACGTTTCCATGTCTGATTCTATTAAGCACGAATGCGGAATTGCCCTCATCCGCCTACGAAAGCCTTTTCAGCACTACTTAGACAAATACAAAACACCTACATACGGACTGAGCAAACTTTATCTGATGATGGAGAAGCAAGTCAACAGAGGACAAGATGGCGCCGGGGTGGCAAACATCAAAATCAACGTAAAACCAGGGCACCGTTACATTTCCAGATACCGATCGGTAGAGCCACAAGCAGTGGCAGATATTTTTGGAAAAATCAATAAGAAATTCAGTAAAGCACAAAAACTCGCGAAGCAAGTAACGAAAGAAACGGGCATCGACGCCGTTCATGATGCCGAGTGGTGGCAAGAAAACGTGGCCTTCACAGGTGAAGTTCTTTTAGGCCACTTGCGCTATGGAACGCACGGCCAAAACGAAATCGAAAACTGCCACCCCATGTTGCGTCAAAACAACTGGAGAAGCCGTAATCTTGTGATGGCGGGTAATTTCAATATGACGAATGTGGACGATTTATTCGACAAATTAGTCTCTCTAGGTCAGCACCCGAAAGAAAAAGTGGACACGGTTACCGTCATGGAAAAAATCGGACATTTTTTAGACGAAGAAAATCAACGCCAATTTGGCAAATACAAAGATCAATACGAGAATCCTGAATTATCGGATATTATAGCTCGAGAAATCGACTTAACACGCGTTTTAGAGCGTTCATGCAAGGATTTTGACGGCGGATATGCCATGGTAGGAATGACCGGCTACGGTGCTTCCTTTGTCGCACGTGACCCAGCCGGAATTCGTCCTGCATTCTACTATGTAGACGAAGAAGTGGCGGTAGTGGCTTCTGAAAAGCAGGCCATCAAAACCTCATTTAATTGCGCCTACGATCAAATTAAGGAGATCACACCAGGTCACGCCCTGATTATTGACATTGATGGAAATGTAAAAGAAGTTCCGTTCATCGATCGCCTCGAACAAAAATCTTGCTCTTTCGAACGCATCTATTTCTCTCGCGGATCCGATCCAGATATTTACCATGAACGCAAAAAATTAGGTCAATTATTGATCCCTCAAATTTTAGACGAGGTACATCATGACCTGAAGAATACGGTCTTCTCTTATATTCCGAATACGGCAGAAACAGCGTTTCTTGGAATGATTGATGGATTGGAAGACCATTTGGCCAAAGAAAGAAAAAAAGCCATCATGGATGGCATTCTATTCGAAGAAGAATTAGAAGAGCTTTTGACCTTCCGTCCTCGCGTCGAAAAACTAATCTCTAAAGACGTTAAAGTACGCACGTTTATCACCTCGGACGATCAGCGCGATGACATGGTAGCTCACGTATACGATACGACCTACGAAGTGATCAACAAAGAAGTGGATTCTGTGGTCATCATCGATGATTCCATCGTTCGCGGAACAACCTTAGAGAAAAGTATCCTGAAATTATTGGATAAATTATCCCCTAAGAAAATCGTCATCGTTTCCTCCGCTCCTCAAATTCGCTACCCCGATTGCTACGGAATCGATATGTCTAAAATGAAGGAATTCGTTGCATTCCGTGCAGCATTAGCCCTTTTACAAGAACGCGGCTTAGAGAACATTTTAGATGAGGTGAATTTACGTTGCTTACATGCACTAGAAAATGGAACTGCTCAACAAGAAAACTTTGTAAAAGCCATTTATGCCCCTTTCACAGATGAAGAAATCTCAGATAAAATCGCAGAGATCGTCCGTCCTAAAGGTTTAAAAGCAGAACTTTCGATAGTCTACCAAACAGTAGCTAACTTAAATGTAGCTTGCCCAGATCACCTAGGAGACTGGTATTTCACAGGTAACTTCCCTACCCCTGGTGGAAATCAAGTGGTAAACAAAGCTTTCGTTAACTTCATGAAAGGAATCGAAGTGAGAGCCTATTAATAGGTAATAACCACCGTTCCCCTTAACTCCATCACTCCCATTTCCGGCATATCTATAGAAGAATACTTTAATCGATAAGCATAGGTGTTTTGTGGAACTGCAGTTCCATTAATTTTCCCATCCCAACCTAGCCAAGAAGAGTCTATAGCACTATTGGAGTATATCATCTCACCCCAGCGATTAAATATCTCAAACGATTCAATCACTGTTCGAGTTTTTACCACGGTAGCAGACACAGAAGACACGGTTTCAAAATTTCCAACCGGTCTAAAATAATCATTAATTCCATCGTCATTCGGAGTGAAGGCTGAAGGAAGCTGCATGATAGGTGCACATTTATCCTTCACCACATAGGTAATGGTTAAGATACAATCATCGCGGTCCTTAATGGTACAAACATAAGTACCTGACTGTGTGACTTGTACCTTATCTTTATTTGCCGCACTCGGAATTCCAGCCCAATCAATGGATTTCAAACTCGAAGCAGGCACAGGCAATTTCAATTCAACAAAAGTGATATTTTCCTTAAAGGCCGCAGCATTTACATTGTCATCACAAATAAATAAATCCTTAGGTGGGTCGAACAGACTATTCGTTGTAAAATTTACTTTCGTAGCCTTAGTTAAACTACATCCACTTGCAGGGTCAGTAATGGTTAAATCAAACGCGCCACCCGGTTTGTTGACCGTTATTTTATCTGTCGTTGCATTCGTACTCCAAAAATATTTTAATCCTGAAATAGCGGGTAATGAATCTGCTTTAATATCTGTCGAATTTTTGCAAATCACACTAAATTCTGGTGCTAAATAAAAAGGCTTCAATAAATCTATTTCAAACTTCTGTGCGTCTAGTAGAGAATCAGTTACACACTTATTGGAAACCTTGGCTGTTACCACGTAAGTACCGTTTTCACTAAATGCATAATTAACGCTATCACCCGTAAAAGTAAATAGTTGAGTCGTTGCAGGGTTTAGCGGCACAATAGTTCCATTTGCGTTTCTTACAGGATTTAACGTTGTCTTGTAAATGTTCCAAATCACTTTCGTATTTTCAATTGGATCGCATAGTTTTCCCGTCAATTTATAGGAGTACTTCAAACCGAAGCAGGATTGCTTAATCGAAATTCCTTTTCCATCCGATGAGGTAACCGAATAGGAAGCCGGTAAACCTAACTTACTTTTAGCCCCCGGTGAAAGTGCTGCTCCACTCAAAGTAAAACTAGCCCCAGAAGGGGTCCCTACCACGCCATCAATAGAGGTAATCTTACCCAAAGAGGTTTGGTCCAAAACTGCCACGTACAAATCCGTACCATTCACCGGATCAGGCTGAATAGCTCCTATTTTTCTAACTATTTTTGAACCCGGAACTGTTTTTCTTGTAGCCTCATAGGTTGTAGAATCATTGGCTGAAATATCCAATTGTACAATTGAGGACGTATCCGCTACTCCTACTCCTTTCAAAGAGGCATAGATCAGCTTATTATTCTTTGAAAAATCAAGTCCATAAACCTGCTGTTTTGTGGAAGATCCAAGGGAAATAGAAACCTTATGTTTGACCTTTCCAGAAAGAGTGTCAATGTTATACAATTCTATCTTGTTGAGTGGCGAACCTGCATTAGAAATGGCTAACAATTGCTTATTGGGACTCACCTTCATCGTCGATGTAGCTAAACTAGCCGCCGAAAAACTAGCCTTAGATAAACTTAAAATGGGTGCTGAAATGCCTGTATTAGAAATTTTAAATGTGCGAATATTACCACTTAACAGATCCTGAGTAAATAACATGGAGGAATTCTCTGCTAATGGAATAGAAACCATTCGAGTGGATGTGTTAGTTGCCGAAATCATTGAGCCTTCCACACTCATTCCTCCTTTACCTCCATTTAATTTAAAATCTATAGTCGATTGAAAGATTTGCCTTTCATTAAAGCTATTCCTCTTTGTATAGATCACATAATATTCTGCTTGACACCCTTTGCAGGTCGGCTTAGGAATGATCACTAAGCCTTGCGAATTAGATTCAGCTGCTAGGCTTTTGCCTGGGATAAGGTCATTCAATTTAGCATCATACACTTTTTTCCCATCGGAGAACAGGAGTATATTATTTTTTGTATCATTGATTTTTGCAATAGCTTCATTTGTTATAGGCATCGGATTGCCCGCTTTAGGGGTCGGAGTTCCCCCTTGACCAAAATTGAGCCCGGCCTTCTCTCCAAAATACCAAGTATTATCAGGTGGGGATGCTGGAGGAGGAATTTCCCCGCAAACTATAACCTGTAAATTACCTTCTGAGCTACACCCAGAGATAGCGTCCGTCACTTTGACCGAATAACAACCCGACTTATCCACTGAAATAAAATCAGTCGTCTCGCCTTTAGGAAACCACAAATAAGAATAAGAGGCTAACGGATTTTTAACTCGTAAAGTGATTCTATCTCCTTTACAAATCGTAGTATCTACTTTCGTGCTATCTTGACCCAAAACAATCGGTGGGACAAAACCTATCTTAAATCTATACTTTAAATATACGACACTTCCATTTAGGTATAAGTCAACCGCGTAATCCCCTTTTTCACAAAATTTAAAACTACCTGTTCGCTTATCCGAACTACCAAGAACTGTGGAATAACTATTGTCAGCACCCGCCTTGCGAAACACCCAATTAAATTTGACACTGGCCGCAGACGCAAGTGGCTTTGTATATTCAAAAACGGTAGAATCCACCGAAGTCGAATCACTGCAATAGGCACATTTTGTAATACACGTATTGCGAATGACAATATCTTGAGCTGATAAACTCCAAGAACAGAAAAGCAATAACACGGTGATAAAGGTTTTTCTGTTCATTATTTTAAATTGCCAAAAATTGTTTTTCATACGACTTGAACGTAAATTGCTTGCTCACGAGTTACCCCAACAGGTATTCAAAAAATGAGACTACTGTTTTTTTTCACTTTAGCTGTTTTCATTCCATTCATGGGGTTTTCGCAAGATCCCCAGGTAACTCAGAACTATGCATTACCGTTAAACATGAATCCTGCCTTCGCTGGAATTTCGAACAATGTGAACGTTAATTTAATGCACCGTAATCAATGGCCTAATTTAACGAGCAATTACCAATTTTCCGCTATGTCCGTTGATATTGGTTTGCAAAAATACAAAAGTGGTGTCGGCTTATTAATTACTTCTGATTCTCAGTTTTCCGCTCTAACGACCAGTAGCATCGCGTTACAATATGCCTATCATATCTCCCTAACAGAAGATTATTCTTTATCCATGGGAATGCAAGGAGCCTACGTTAATCGAAGTCTATCTCCAGAAAACTTGGTTTTCGGGGATCAGTTAGCTGGATATTTAGGATCTGGAGGGATTGACGCCTCATCGAACGATGTGATCCCAAAAACACCCAATTTTACAAATCCCTCCTATATTGATTTATCCGTAGGATCCATGTTGTATTCTGGCAAACACTGGATTGGTGTCAGTGCCCATCACCTAAACCAACCTAATCAATCTTTAGTTAGCAATTCAACTTCCGCTCTCGATATGAGATTAAGTGTACAAATGGGGACCAAAATAGCTTTAGGAAATTCAAGCTACGAGGGTAATGATCCAGAGAATGCCTTAAATTACGAGAAAAGCCTTAGCCCCATTATTCACTTTAAAAAACAAGGGGTATTTAGTCAATTAGATGTGGGGACGTATTTAACACTTGCACCCCTGGTGATAGGAGTTTGGTATCGAAATTTTCCCATAAGTCCTCCCTCAGTTGAAAAATTAGATATGCGCGAATCAATGACTGGATTAATTGGATTTAGAAAGGACAAATTTGCGATAGGATACTCCTACGATTTCACCCTTTCAAACCTGGCGCCATCTGGTGGAGCTCACGAGATAACCCTGTCTTATATATTTGGATTTAATTTATTCCCGAATAAATACGATAAAAGTCTAAGCAGAAGTTTAGCCTGTCCTAAATTTTAAGATTTATTCAAAGATTATAAATTTAACTGTTTCTATTCTTGCATAAAAAAGGGAGCCATAGCTCCCTTTTTTAACTTATATCCAGTAGTCAGTAGACGGTAGACAGTAGTAGCCGCTTCGCGGCAGTCGCTAGTCGATAGTCGATAGTCCGGAGGGAAGAAATCTAGAGTAGAGAGTTGAGATACTAATAAACGCAAAAAAGGGAGCCAATGCTCCCTTTTTTAGATTCAGAATAGACTGAAATGAGGTTTCAAATCGTAGTAAATATGCCGAAGGCCATTTTTTTATTTGAAGGCTTATTTCAGGGTTCGCTTTACTTCTTTCATTTCATAACACTCCAGCATATCGCCCACTTCTAAGTCGTTGAAATTCTTGACAGATAGACCGCACTCGTAACCGAATTTAACCTCAGCGACATCATCTTTGAAACGCTTCAATGCTGAGATCTCACCATCATGAATCACGACGAAGTCACGAATAACACGAATCTTATTCGCACGTTTAACCGTGCCATCTAATACGTAACAACCAGCGACGGTACCGATTTTGGTAATCTTAAACACGTCACGAATTTCAATATTCGATGTGATAACTTCTTCGAATGAAGGAGCTAATAAACCTTCCATCGCGGCCTTAATCTCGTCAATAGCTTGGTAGATGATGGAGTAGTTACGGATTTCAATTTGTTCTGTTTCTGCTAAACGACGAGCGTTTTGAGAAGGACGAACTTGGAAGGCAATAATTACTGCATCTGAAGTAGAGGCTAATGCCACATCCGATTCAGAAACTTGACCTACTCCTTTGTGAATAATACGAACTTGCACTTCCTCCGTTGATAACTTCATCAAGGAATCCGAAAGAGCCTCCACTGAACCATCCACGTCACCTTTTACGATTACGTTCAATTCACGGAAAGTTCCGATAGCCTTACGGCGACCGATCTCTTCCAAAGTAATATGCTTACGTGTACGCAAGGTTTGCTCACGTAGGATTTGCTCGCGTTTGTTTGCGATTTCACGCGCCTCACGCTCATTTTCTAAGCAAAGTAATTTATCACCCGCTTGTGGCGCACCGTTCAGACCTAAAACTTGAACTGGAGTAGATGGACCTGCTTTCTTTATTTTGTTACCGTGGTGGTCAAACATCGCTTTCACACGACCATAATTGTCACCCGCTAACATCATGTCCCCTACGTTTAATGTACCCGCTTGAACTAACAAGGTAGTTACATAACCACGTCCTTTATCTAATTCGGCCTCGATCACTGAACCTACGGCTTTCTTGTTCGGATTCGCCGTTAATTCAAGCATCTCAGCTTCTAATAATACTTTTTCTAATAAGTCGTCGATACCTAAACCTGACTTAGAGGAGATTTCTTGGCATTGGTATTTACCACCCCAATCCTCTACTAACATGTTCATGGTAGCTAATTCCTCTCGTACTTTGTCCGCGTTAGCTCCGTCTTTGTCGACTTTAGAGAACGCGAAAACGATCGGTACACCAGCGACCATTGAGTGATTGATGGCCTCTTTTGTTTGAGGCATAACAGAATCGTCCGCAGCAATAACAATGATAACGATATCGGTTACTTTTGCACCACGCGCACGCATGGCAGTAAAGGCTTCGTGACCAGGCGTATCTAAGAAAGTCACTTTCTTGCCTGATTTGGTCTCTACAGAGTAGGCACCGATGTGCTGGGTGATACCACCCGCTTCACCTGCGGCAACTTTGGCCCGACGAATATAATCTAGTAACGACGTTTTACCGTGATCGACGTGACCCATAATCGTAACGATGGGTGCACGAGGCAATAAATCTTCTGGAGAATCCTCCACCTCTACTTCAGCCACATCAATTTCCTCTTCAGCTGAAACGAAACTTACCTCAAAACCAAACTCATCGGCAATAACGGTAATGGCTTCAGCGTCCAAACGTTGGTTAATGGACACGAACATACCAAGGCTCATACAAGCCGAGATAACCTCGTTCACGGATACATCCATTAAAGAAGCTAAATCCGATGCCGAAATAAATTCCGTTACCTTCAATACCTTTGCCTCCTCATCTTCAGCCATCATACGAGCTTCCTCTGCCTCCGCACGACCTTTACGCTTCTCCCGACGCTTTTCAGCACCGAAACTTTGCTTATTAGTCGCACCTTGCAAACGAGCCATCGTGGCCTTGATTTGCTCTTGGATGTCTTTATCTGACAATTCTCCTTTAGGTGCTGGTTTAGCACCAGGAGCTGGTTTCTTATTAAAATCTTTTTTATCACCCGGACGACCACCCGTGCCTGGAACAGACGGTGCTGGTTTTTTCTCTTCCTTGATGATGCGCTTGCGCTTGTGTTTGGCATTATTTCCACCACGATCACCTGCAGCTGGTAAATCAATTTTACCTAAAACAGTCAATCCTTTCAAGGTTTCACCACGTGCCTCAATTAATTCGATATCCTCTATCTCTTCCACTTCAGGAACTTGAACTACAGGCGCTGGTGCCGGAGCTGGTTTTTCCGCAACTGGCTCAGGCTTAGGTACTGGAGCCGGTGTTGGCTCAGGAGCTTTCTCCGCCTTAGGGGCAACTGGATTTCCTTTTTTATCCAATTCGATTTTTCCCAAAATCTTCAATCCCACTTGCTTATCTTCAGCTGGAGCCTCTACCACAGGAGCTGGTGCTTCTGGAGCTTTAGGGGCCTCCGCCACTGGAGCTGGCTTTTCCACCACTGGCTTTGGAATAGGTGCAGGCGCCGGAGCAACAGCTACCGGTTCTGGTGCTGGAGCTGGCTTAGGAGCCTCGACAGAGGATTCCAAAATATGGTTCGCACCATATTCCTTTGCTAACAAAGTCAACTGCTCAAAGTTCAGTTTGGCGTTGGGGTTATTATCAATTTTGTGACCTTTCGCAGAGAGAAACTGTAGGATCGTAGACGTTCCCACGTTTATTTGCTTTGCTACAAGGCTCAACCGCATTGTTTTTTCTTCTGCCATAAAAATTTACAAAAAACTAAATTCTTTTTTTTAATATAAATTACTCAAACTCAGAACGCAATACCGCTAAGATCTCATCGATCGTACCTTCCTCTAATTCCGTTCTACGCTCTAACTCTTCTTTAGATAAAGCCAAAACTTGTTTTGCTGTATCTAAACCGATTTTATGAAGCTCATCTAAAATCCAAGCTTCAATCTCGTTAGAGAATTCTGTCAATTCCACATCCTCATCATCTAGCTCATCCTTAGGGACATCACGGAATACATCGATTTCGTAACCTACTAATTTACCAGCTAACTTGATGTTTTGACCTCCACGACCGATCGCCATAGAAACCTGATCAGAATTTAAATAAACCGAGATACGGCGACGCTCTTTATCAATAGCCATCGAATTCAACTTCGCCGGGCTTAATGTACGCGCTACCAATAACTCTAAATTATCTGTGAAGTTAATCACATCGATATTTTCGTTTTGTAATTCACGAACGATACCGTGAATACGAGAACCTTTCATACCTACGCAAGCACCTACTGGATCGATACGGTCATCGAATGACTCTACCGCCACTTTAGCACGCTCACCTGGTTCACGAACGATCTTGCGAATCGTAATCGTACCATCGTAGATTTCTGGAATTTCTTGCTCGAATAAACGCTCTAAGAAGACCGGAGAAACACGAGATAAAATGATACGCGGTGTACCATTCGCCATTTCCACTTTGTGAATAATCGCTTTAATCGTCTCCCCTTTCTTGAAACGATCTTTCGAGATCATTTCCGTCTTAGGCAATACTAATTCGTTGTCTTCGCTATCTAAAAGGATTAATTCGCGACCTAAGATTTGGTATACCTCTGAAGTCACTAATTCGCCTACTAAGTCTTTGTATTTTTCATACAAACCTTCTTTTTCGATGTCTTTGATCTTTTGGATCAATGTCTGACGAGCAGTTTGAACTACACGACGACCAAAATCCTCCAGCTTTACAAGCTCAGCCACCTCTTCACCGATTTCGAAATCGGGCTCGATTAACTTCGCCTCGCTCAAAGGTATTTTGTCGAAATCCCAAATATCTTCGGAATTATCGTCAACGATTTCGCGGCTACGCCACATCTCTAAGTCGCCGCTTTCGGCATTGATAATGACATTAAAATTCTCGTCGGCACCAAATTTCTTACGAATCATAGTACGAAAAACCTCTTCCAAAACCGCGATCATCGTCGGCTTGTCAATGTTTTTCTCCCGAGCAAAGTCTGAAAATGACGAAATTAATTCAACACTGTTCATTGCTATCTCTTCTTTGTTTATTGAAATGACACTTGTACTTTTATTTTATCTACCTCTGCTAACGGAAACCAAGTGGCCTCTTTCGCAACGATTTTTCTATGTTTCACGGTTTTCTCAGTTAAGATCTCCACCGCTTCTGCTGTGTAAGAAACCAAGGTTCCTTCTACATTTTCAGCGTCTTTATTTTTCATCCAAACCTTTACCTTTCGGCCTAGGTTCTTTTGAAACTGCCAACCTTGACTTAAAGGAAAGTCTAAACCTGGCGAAGACACTTCTAAATTGTATGCTTCTTCAATTAACACGCCCTCTTCAATGAAGTGAGCTAATTTACGGCTCATTAAAGCGCATTCATCAATCGTAACTCCCTCTAATGTATCCACTAGAATCGTAATTAAGGTTCTTTTAGCACCCTGAGAAACCGAAAAATCAACCAGTAACAAAGGTCCTTCCCCTATGTAAGCTACTGTCCATTCTTTCAGTTTACTCGTTAAATCCATCTTTCTATAGGCCTATTAAAACAAAAAGAGGGATCAAAACCCCTCTTCTTTTCCTTAAATTCTTCACAAAGATACGCATAATTTTAGAAAATCAAAGTATTTGATGCATTATAGCGTCTTTAACCCAAAACAGATTGCGATTTTTTTCGTTATTTGCATTTCAAATTATTCCCAAATGAAGTTAGCGTCACTCCTTCTATTCATCGCATTTTATGGCCTAGGCGGTGACCGCTTCCCCACTCCTCCAGATTCTCCTAATCGTTTGTTCTTCATTCAACGAAGCACGAACGCAAATGTGGTCGTATATGATGCAAATTTAATCAGCGGTAAACTCAATGCGAAAGATCCGGTACATACGTATTGGTATCGCTTTGGCGAAAGGGGCCAAAAAGAGGAACTCACAACCATCCAACGCACATTGGCTTATGGATTATATACAACCCTGGTTCCTGGAACCCCTAACACCTACGAAGGTCATTTTTTAGCCTATAGAAAACGTAAGTTTATGGTCAAACAAGATGCGGCGGGAGACCCTATCGCCCTGTTTCCAATCAATGGAAAAATGCAAATTCTGAAGCGCGTTTTCGTCAGTGTCGACGATACAAAATTTGTAACGTCTGTTAATTACATTGAGCTCTTTGGAAAAGATCCGGTGACGGGGAAGGATGTGTATGAGAAGTTCAAGCCTTAAGCTTTGCGGAGCAAAGCGAAAGCATAAATAATAAAGCACAAAGTATAAAGAGTCCGTAGGAAATGAGTCCGAAGGAAAATCTTTATTCTTTGTGCTTTATGCTTTATTCTTTAAAATGAACCTGTAAGGGAAATTTGAACGTTCCTCGGTTGCCCGCTATACCCCGTTATCTCTAAAATTTCTTGATTCAAAGCATTTTTCAACATACCAGAAAGCTTCCAATTTCGATTGATTTGAAAATGTATCGATAAATCAGTCCACAAATAACCATTCATCGGGTTTGCCTTGACGGAGTAGCTGGATTCGTCGTAGAAGTAGTCCGTTCTTTGGCCTACATACTGATTATTCATCCCCATAGACCATTTTGTGTGGATCTTGTATTGTAAACTTAAATTCCAGGCATTCGAAGGGCGGCGAATCAGGGACGAATAAGTCGAATCGCGATCAATCATCTCCCCTTTCAAATAAGTATAATTGAAATCGGCTTGAAACTTAGCTGTTTGATAACTCAGCTCGAATTCGATGCCCTGCGTTCTCTGACGGGAGATATTTTGGTATTTGCCGAAAGGCTCGACATCCATCGACTGAAATACAATTCCTTGATTTACCTGATTTTCAAAGGCCACTGCACGAATTTTCCAAGATTTAAACTTCTTTTCTGCTCCAAATTCAATAGTCTTCCCTTGCTCCGGCTTTAAATCTAGATTACCGTAAGGTGAAGCTAATTGATAGATCGAAGGCGTTTTAAAACTTGTATAGTAATTACCAAAAAGCTTCGCCGTCTGCGAAATAGACCAGTAGGGGTTCAGATTATAGGTAAAATAATTCCCAAAAGTCGATTGAGCATTCCACCTCGCCCCCAGCTCATAACCCAGTTTACGACCACTTTGCTGAAAAGTCGCGTAGGTTCCCAAAATCTGCTGCGTCTTTTGTTTTTCAGTTAAATCTGGTGAATTATAAGGACCATATTCACTAATAGAAAGATCGCTTTGCTCCGTTTTTTGGCGTCTAAATTCAGATCCAATTAATAAATTGGCATTTTCGTTAACAACAATTTTTACGAAAGACTCAAATCCTTGGTTCAAACCCACATAATTGGAAAGGCTGAATTTAGAGAAAGCGTTTGCCGCGACATTTGTAGAATCATTCTTAAATTCTCGGTGAATCAAATCCTGAAAAGCACGTACCGTCCAATTTTTTACCTGATACTGTCCTCTAAACGAATGACTTGTGGCTTTTGAAATATAATCGCGATCATCGACAAAGGGTCCATTATCTAGATTCCCTTGGTACAATTGCGATGAATAAGAGAAATCTAGATTTCCATTTTTGCCAAAATCTCTACCCCACTTCACCCCCCAACTTTGCTGCTTAAACCCATCGGCCTCCGCTTTTCCTTGCGCAATTTTAGCAGAAGAAAAACCATCAGTCGCGTAATTTTGGGCCTGAATTTGCAGGCTATTATTTCCTTTTCGAGTCGACCAGGAAATCTGCTCCTGGTGGGTTCCCAAACCTCCTCCTTGCAACACAACCTGCAGCGACTTCGCATCCTTACGTGTCACTAAATTAATAACGGCCGCCATTGCATCAGATCCATACAAAGTCGATTGCCCACCTTTCAAAATCTCAATACGCTCGATATTGCTCAGATTAATCAAATTCCAATCCATCACCGACGAAATATGGGACGGATCATTTAGCGGAAAACCATCCAGTAGCAAAAGCACATGCCCCGTATTCGCTCCCCTCACATAGATCTCCTGATTTGTCCCCGGCGCGCTGCGCGCGCCTACTACTGCGACACCTACACTTTGCTGGAGTAATTCACCTAGACTTTTCCCCTGATTGGCCTGAATCATTTCGGCTGAAATCACCGAAACCACTTTTCCTGTTCGTGCTAATTTCTCAGGGTACTTCGGCGCGGAGATGGTGACATCCGCAAGCGTGGAATCCCCTTTTAGAGTAGAGAGTGGAGAGTATAGAGAAGAGATGGTCGATGGTGAATGGTGAATGGTAGATGAACCCTCCGGACTAGAGACTTCGGACTTCCGCGCAGCGTACACCTCCGGACTAGGGACTTCGGACTTCGGACTCATTACCTCCGGACTCCGGACTTCGGACATCGGACTAGCGACTGCTGCAAAGCAGCTCGCCGCAACTAATAATACGTTTAACATGTTTTTTGCCCTTTCAGGCCTGTGAAATAAAAAGGTAATCGAACGCTCGACCTCGGATCATCCTCCGTAATGCAAAGTCAAGAATAGTAAAAGGCAGGTCTCCTGACTCATTTCCCTTGCTTTTCGGCCTTCCCAGCGACGCCAGTGACCCTAGATTGAAAAGCTTTTTGAAAATTTACAGTTGCGGGGACAGCTTTGGACTTACACCAAATTCCCTATTAATCAACGCCGTTCGAAGCGGCGCAGAACCTTTCGCTGATACAAAGGTAGTTCAATTTCTATTTTATCAAGTTGTTGGGCCAAACAATCGAAATATATTCTCCTATTTTGTAAAAAGAAACAAAGGATATGGAAACGAAAATACGCTGCCGCTGGTGTGGCACAGATGAATTATACCAAACTTATCATGACTTGGAATGGGGTAATCCGGAGCACCGAGATGACGCGCTTTTTGAGCTCCTCATTTTAGAAGGCTTCCAAGCCGGCCTTTCTTGGATCACCATTTTGAAGCGACGCGAAGCCTTCAGAGAAGCCTTCGCGCATTTCGACTACCAGGTCCTTTCTACCTGGTCTGATGAACAGCTCGAAGCTCAAATGCAAAACGAAGGAATTATTCGAAATCGCCTAAAAATCAACGCCGTTCGAACGAATGCGCAGGCTTTTATTAAAATTCAGGAAAAATTTGGTAGCTTTAACCAATATATTTGGGAGTTTGTTGGCCATACGCCTATCCTAAACCACTTTGCCCATCACGGAGAATTACCCGCTAGCACAGAAACTTCTGTCTTATTGAGCAAATCTCTAAAAAAGAATGGATTCCGATTCGTCGGACCCACCATTTGTTATGCGTTGATGCAGGCGGCTGGATTAGTGAACGATCACACGATCGACTGCTTTCGCCATCCTAACAATTGCTAAATGAACAAACGGATAGTCATTATCCCCACCTACAATGAGATTGAAAACATCGAAGCCATCCTTTTGAAGGTCTTGAGCTTGGATCCCGTTTTTGATGTCTTGATTGTGGATGATGGTTCTCCTGACGGTACAGCACAGCAAGTAAAACGCCTTCAAAAAGCAAACGAAGGACGTATTCACTTATTAGAGAGAAAAGGCAAATTAGGATTAGGCACTGCCTACATTGAAGGATTTAAAATCGCGATAGATAAAGGCTACGACTTCATCTTCGAAATGGATGCGGATTTTTCCCATAATCCAGATGATTTAATTCGTCTCTTTAAAGCGTGTGCAACACCTGCTGAATTGAAGGCTGAAAAACTAGATGAATCAGAAGCTGGAAACGGCGATATGTCCATCGGATCTCGATACATTAAAGGGGTAAACGTAGTGAATTGGCCGATGAGCCGTGTTTTAATGTCCTATTTCGCTGGATTTTATGTACGATTTATTACAGGCATGAAGGTACAAGACGCCACTGCTGGATTTGTTTGTTACCGCAGACATACGTTAGAAACATTACCTTTGGACCAAATTAAATTCATCGGCTACGCCTTCCAAGTGGAGATGAAATTCACGACTTGGAAATATGGCTTTAAACTGGTGGAGGTACCTATTATCTTTACAGATCGCACGAAAGGAACGAGTAAGATGTCAGCAAATATATTCAAAGAGGCAATCTTCGGAGTAATTCAGATGAAAGTCAACAGTTTGTTCAAACGTTACCAAGCCTAAGATGAGCTATACAGTCTTAAAAGCCCTACATATCATTTTTGTGGTCAGTTGGTTTGCTGGCCTTTTTTATCTTCCGCGTTTATTGGTTTACCACGTAGAGGCTCAGGATAAGGACGAACCAGAGAAAAGTATTTTGGCGAAGCAATTCGAGAAAATGCAAAAGCTACTTTTCAACGCGATTATGATTCCTGCGATGTTTTTGACTTGGATCACTGGATTATCTTTGATCTATGTGGCCTGGCTATCTAGTTTCGCTAGCCAAGGATGGTTGCATTTGAAATTAGCCTTTGTGGTGGCCATCACGATTTATCACTTCGTTTGTAGACATCTGATTCTTCAATTCAGAAAAGGAAATTTTCTTCTTTCAGGTCCGCAGCTACGACTATTCAATGAAATCGCTACGATTCTGTTAGTCGCTGTTGTATTTCTAGTGGTGGCTAAAAATACCCTCGATTGGATGTATGGATTAGGGGGATTTGTGATTTTTGCCATCGTCATCATGGCGGCGGTAACCATCGTAAAGAAAATCAGAACGAAAAACTAGGACATCGATCTGTCCATATCGCGCTTCACATCTTTCTCTTTAATATCATCCCGTTTATCGAAGGTCTTCTTTCCTTTTGATAAGGCAATATTCAATTTCGCGTAACCTTTATCAGAGATAAATAGGCGCGTAGGGATGATGGTCAAACCCACGTTCTTCAATTCCTTTTGCAATTTACCTAGCTCGCGTTTAGACAATAATAATTTGCGATCTCGCAGTGGTTCGTGGTTGTAATGGGTTCCTTCTTCGTATGCGGAGATGTGCATGTTACGCACAAAGAGTTCATCTTGAAAGAAGACACAATAGGCATCCGTTAAATTAGCCTTCCCTTGGCGTATCGATTTAATTTCCGTTCCCATTAATACCAAGCCAGCCGTGAAGGTATCGATGAATGCATATTCAAAGGATGCCCTACGGTTCTTGATTTCAACAGTCTTTTGGATTTTCTCTTTTGCCATTGGAATAAAAAAAGCCACACAGCGAAACGCTGCGTGGCCAAATGTAGCTAAAAGCTATTATTTATCTTCTTTTTTGTCGCCTTTTGTCGCAGCATACTCTTTGTTCAAGCCTTCGATGATTTTGTTTGTTACGTCTACAGAAGGATCAGCGAATAAAATTCCACCACCCACTTTAGAATAACCTAACACAAACTCATACTTGTTAGCTTTATTTGTTTTTGTGATATAGTCACGAATGTTGTTATACAATTCTTCGTTTTTCTTTGCTTGCTCTTGACCTAACTCAGCCTGCTTTTGTTGAGAATATTGTTGCAATTCCGCTCCTTTTTTCTTTAAGGTCATATCTGCCGCTTGTAATTCAGCTTGAGTCATGGCAGATGCACGTTGTTGAATGGCTTGCAATTCACCTTGTAATGCCTGCTCTTTTTGGCCTAAATCAACCTGCAAACGATATCCTTTATTTTCAAATTCCTTTTGAGCGTCTTTGTAAAACTGGTAATTCGTTAATAAGGAATCCGAGTTTACGAATACGATACGTTTCCCATCAGCTGTCGAAGCACCTAAGCCTGCAGACGAGTTGTCTGAATTTTTGTAAAATAAAAAAGCAATTGCGATGGTTAAAACGCCCAACCAAGCGTATGGTAAATTTTTCACGTGTATTAATTTTATTTATTGGATTGTCGGCAAATATACAAGGTCTGTATCGTTTGTCCTAAAAAATTATTATTTCTGTCTTAATCTAGCTCCAGCCCAGGTCCAAATGCCACTAAATAAGCCGCCTAGCACGCCAGTCACGACAAATAAAGCAAACACATTTCCCTTTAAAGGAAACACTTGAGCCATTCGGCCAGGTAATGTACTCGGGTGTTGTAAATCTAGCCAAATGGCTGATACCACCCATAAAATAAAGCCAGCAAGGAAGCCCGTCAAAAAACTCGACTTTACAGGCATATTCAATACAAAGGCGATCAACCCAAAGGCAACACCCATCGCATACCAAGGCAAATAAATACCCACTAGGGCACCTATAACGATTAATATCAAACTATAGATTAAATGCTTCATAGACTTATTTAGATAAAGTGATTTTCTTACGCAAACGATTCGATTTCTCTTCAGGAGATGTTAAATAAAGTAGAGGTTTAAGTTCTCCTTTGGCCCATGTATCAATCAAATCATCGTAATGACTACTACCTGGATTCCCAGACTGACCACCTGGGTAAACGCCATAAGCTCTCGGTTTCCCCTCTTTAGAAAGCTCCACCACTAAACGCCAAGATGGCCCCGTTTTCGTTGTCGTTGCATTCACAATCGTTCCGCCACCTCCAATCGGGATATTCAAGCGTGACAAGGCATCCATTCCGGGAATCAAGTGACGGACCCCAGTTTGTTTGACCTTATACCAAGCCCACTCAGGTCCCTGCGGACCATGATGTTTTACCAAGGAATCCAAATTCGCTTGCAAGGACTTCATTATAATATCTGACATCGACTCCTTAGTAGGAGTTTTCGTATCATCCCACCAGCGAGCTGTTGGTTCTGATTTAATCAATTGAATCGTACGATCCATGGATGGACGGCTCATAGGAACCTTCTCATCTGCAGAGAACTCATCATTCCAAAGACAATCCTGAAGCGTCAGCACCCAGTTTTCAAAAATCGTAGCTCCCACAGATTCTGGGCTATTCACTAAATTCCAAGATTTCAAGGCCGCTAATGCTTTCGATTGAGCCGCTGTAGGCGATTTCACTTGGGCAAAAAGCAAAGGCAATAATTCGCGAGCACGGATATTGAAATTATCGTTTTGGAGACCTCTTAAAGAATCCATCGTAATTTTCTCCATCACCGCTAAACGCTCATTTATGCGACGTCCACGCTCAGACGGCGCATATTGCCAGCCCAAGTAATATGGATAGGACGGATCCACCGAGAATTGATTCGCTGAACTCACGAATCCTCGAACCGGATTCTTCACATGTGGATTATGTGCTTGCGGAATAAAACCTTGCCAATCTGCCGCCGCATCCGTTCCATCTAATAAATACTTTCCCTGCAATTTCGACTTCAAAGGGAATTTACCATTCACCCACAAGGCGATATCCCCTTCATTACTAGCAAAAACAAAATTTTGAGCCGGTGCAGAATAATAGGTTAAAGCTTTCGCGTAATCGGCATAGTTTTTCGCACGATTTAATTGGTAGAAAGTCGTTAATTCTTGAGATTTCTCATGCGCAATCCAACGAAGCGCGTGTCCTACCGGAATGTTCGAACGGAATGGTTTTTCATGAGAAAGATAAACCACAGGACCATGGTGAGTAAAGAAGATGGTGTCCACCATATCTTTCTTCCCTTTAATCTTGAAGGTTTCGATACGCATGGTCGTTTTCTTCCATTTCCCATCGTGCCAATACTCCTTTTTCGAAGCATCCTTAAACTTCACTTGGTACCAGTCTAACACGTCAGAACCTACGTTTGTCACACCCCAAGCCACATTTTTATTGAAACCAATGATCACATTAGGTGTTCCTGGCATCGTAGAACCATAGACATTGACACCGGGTGCAACTAATTGCATTTGGTACCAAATCGATGGCAATGACAAGGTCAAGTGTGGGTCATTCGCTAAGATAGGTAATCCTGAAACCGTTTTGTTTCCTGCCACGGCCCAGTTATTCGATCCGATGTTTGGATCTTTTTCAGGAGTAGACATCGAGCTGCCTAAACCGGTGAAATCAGCGGGTGCCGTAGGAATGGGTACCGGCTTGAAATCTACAGGAGAACCTACGGGAATGATTGGGCTTTCTTGGAAAGGATAGTTTGGAAATAAATCCTCTGCTACCTCGCGTCCGTATTTGCGCAAGATGTTCGTCATCTTCAAATCATCCGTTCCCGAGGCTAACACGAAAGACATGTTTTTTAAGAACAAGGCGCTCTTAATCGGCGTCCATGGCTCAGGACGGTAGTTCAATAACTTGTATTCTAAGGGTAATTGACGGTCAGACAAAGATTCGATATAGGCATTTACTCCCTTCGAATAAGCTTCAAGAGCCATTTTCGCAGCGGGATCTTGCTGCATTCCTTCGAACGATTTCTCGGCTCCATAAACGGAACCCATGCGGCGTTGGAATTGATCGGATGCCATTCCTTTTTCACCTACAATCTCAGAAATGCGACCGCCAGCAAAGTGGGTTTGGAACTCCATTTGCCATAAACGGTCTTTGGCAGTTAAATAACCCTGAGCTAAATATAAATCGTGGTCATCCTGTGCAAAAACGTGTGGCACGCCCATTTCGTCATATACAACTTGAACGGGCTGATGCAAACCAGCAATCTGCAAGGTTTCTTCTGTAGGCTCGCCTGATTCCGGACTTTCGGCGTTCATCCAAAAGCCATGGAAAGGACTAAATATTTTACCGATAGGAGGAATAGTTCCCCAGCTTTGGTTCATCGCATAGGTTAAAAACAGGGCGATTACCAAAGGAAAAGCAGATTTAATGATTTTCATTGATGAAATAGAGGGAGATTAATGAAATATCCGAAGATTTTTTTCTATTTTAGAAAGACAATTTTACAAAATAGTTCCATTACGCCCAAATAAATTATATTTAAAGCTATATGAAAAGACGCACCTTCCTTCAAACCTCCACCCTTTTAGGCGCCAGCTTAGGAGCAGCCGCCCAGGCAAAAACTTCTGAGCCACTCATTATTGCCACCTGGAAAAATGAGAAAGCGACCATCGCTGGATGGAATAAACTGATGGAAACAGGGAAAGCGCTCGATGGCGTAGAAGCTGGAGCTAGAATTCCGGAAGCAGATCCTAATGACACTTCGGTGGGTTATGGCGGTTATCCAGACCGCGATGGCCATGTGACTTTGGATGCCTGCATAATGGATCACCTAGGCAATGCCGGGTCCGTTACCTTTTTAGAAGGCATTATGCACCCTATTTCTGTGGCAAGAGCCGTGATGGAAAAAACGCCTCACGTGATGCTTTCAGGTGCAGGGGCCTTGAAATTTGCGTTAAATCAAGGGTTTAAAGTAGAGAACTTACTCACGGAAAGTTCGAAAAAGGCTTGGGAGGAATGGAAAAAAGAATCCAAATACGAGCCAGTTATTAACATAGAACGACACGATACGATCGGTTTATTAGGTATCGGAAAAGCAGGTGAAATCGCCGGTGCCTGCACCACAAGTGGTTTAGCCTTTAAAATGCATGGACGCGTGGGCGACTCCCCTATCATTGGTGGAGCCGTTTTTTGTGATGATGAGGTAGGAGGAGCTTGTGCGACAGGATTAGGGGAATTTGTGATGAAGACCTTGGGATCATTTCTAATTGTTGAATTAATGAGACAAGGAAAATCCCCACAGCAAGCGTGTGAAGAAGCTGTTATGCGAATCGTGAAACGCTATAAATACAAGGAATTCCAAATCGGGTATTTGGCCCTCAATAAAAAAGGCGAATATGGCGCCTATGCCATCCAAAAAGGATTTAATTTCACGATTACTAAAAACGGGAAAACCCAAGTACTAGAAAGTGCTTCCTACATGTAATATTTATGCCAGCAGAAAAGAAAAAATATTTATTCGAGATTGCCTGGGAAACCTGTAATCAAGTAGGTGGAATTTACACCGTCATTAGAACCAAAGTACCCTCCATGGTCGAAAAATGGGGCGATGATTATGCCTTAATTGGACCCTATTTTCACCAAACGGCAGCCGCAGAATTCGAGCCATTAACGGTAACTGAGGATACCCCTTTAGAGAGAGCTGTTTTAAACCTGCGCAAAGCTGGCTTAGGTGTCCACTACGGCTATTGGTTGATTACGGGAAAGCCTAAAATCGTCCTTTTTGAACTAGAAACACTGTTGTCTGAGGTCGATGCTATTAAAGGTCGAATTTGGGATAACCATAAGATTTCAACCTTAGGGGTTGAGGATTTAGTGAACCAGACGATAGTTTTTGGCGAGATGATCCGCCTCCTTCTAACAGAGGTTGCGGAGGAAAATAAAAATAAAACAGCTCTCGTTGCCCACTTTCACGAATGGATGGCTTCCACGGGTCTACCAGATTTAAAGAAAGACAAGGTCAAGATTGCTACGGTTTTCACTACACATGCAACAATGCTAGGCCGCTATTTAGCGGGCAATGTGCCTAATTTCTACGATGTGATCGAAAACTTCGATTGGTTCAAAGAGGCGAAACATTATGGCATCGAGGCGCAAGCCTGTTTTGAGCGTGCTGCCGCACAAAAAGCGGATGTGCTTACAACTGTCAGCGATATTACCGCCAAAGAATGCCAGTATTTCCTAGGCCGAATTCCGGAATTGATTCTACCAAATGGTTTAAATATCCAGCGTTTCGCTGCACTTCACGAGCACCAAAACCTGCACTCAAAATACAAGCAAAGCATTTCGAACTTCGTCATGGGGCACTTCTTCCAAAGCCAACCCTTTGACCTAGATCAAACCCTGTATTTATTTACCTCCGGTCGCTTCGAATATTCGAACAAAGGATACGACATCACGTTAGATGCATTAGCCATCTTGAATCGCAAGATGAAAGAGGCTGGATCGAAGAAAACGGTCGTGATGTTCTTTGTCACGAAGCAACCGTATCATTCGATAGACCCGGAAGTCTTGCATTCCCGAGCAGTACTAGATGAAATTAGAGAAAACTGCCACGCCATTGAAAAAGAAGTAGGCGAGCGTTTATTCAACGCCTCCGCTTCTTCGAATGATTTACAATTACCAGATTTGAACGCCTTCGTGGATGAATATTGGCGAATGCGTTTACGTAGAACGGTGCAGACCTGGAAGACGAATGCACGACCAAAAGTCGTAACTCACCTCTTAAAACAAGAGGACGATATCATCCGGAATTTACACCGCACGAATCTCTTGAATAACCCTGAGGACAAGGTCAAAGTGGTATACCATCCAGACTTTATTGTTTCGACGAACCCGCTTTTTGGCTTGGATTATGGCCAATTCGTACGCGGTTGTCACTTAGGGGTTTTCCCTAGCTATTACGAACCTTGGGGTTATACGCCGCTAGAATGTATGGCGCGCGGGGTACCTACGGTGACTTCTGACCTGTCTGGTTTTGGCGATTATATGATGCAAATTATGCGTGATTACGAACAGTGGGGCGTAAGCGTGGTGAATCGCAAGACGCAAAGCTACCAGGAGGCAGCGGAACAATTAGCAAATCTCTTGTTCAAATTTGTACAACAATCACAGCGCGATCGAATCACGCAGCGTAACCGCGTAGAAAGTATCGCAGATACCTTCGATTGGTCAAACTTGAGATCTTATTACGATACGGCGCACGAGCTAGCGATCATCAAGAAGAAAAGATAAATCTAGAGATGCTTAAGGGCCTCGCGTTTACTCAGCGGGGCCAACGCATTTTTTCCAACAAAATCCATTACCCATTCTGGGTCCGTTCGAGCGTATTGGCGAAGTGCCCAGCCAATCGCTTTTTGAATAAAAAACTCTTTCGATCCGCTTAAAGCTTGAATGGTTTTCGCCAGTAAAACGGTATCCGTTTTATCCTTGTAACCAAGCGAAAAAACGAGACAAAAACGCTGCAACCAAAAATTCCCTGAATCCATCCAATGCTGAATCCACACATCGCGTTCCTCTGGAAATTTCAAGAAATAGGGCCCTAGAATTTTTGGAGCTAAGAAATCAACCACATCCCACCAAGATTCCTCCCCTACCCAAGATTCGAACAAAGCAGGCAATCGCTTGTCCCAAGATTTTTTCGCCTGTTTCACATATTCCATCGCTACATACTGAAACTCCCGTTCCGGCATGGCGAATAGCTGAGAGGATACCTCGAACCAATCTTCTGAGGATCCGTACTGTTTATACAAATGCTTAAACACCTCGTGACGCTCCGGTTTTTTAACCCCTAGAAAAGGGTATTTCTCTCGCATGTACTTGCGCATCCAAAACGCATTATCTGCATCTGCTAGATCGCGTAAGGCTTCGGTTATCGCTGGAATAAATAAACTCATCGATTCGTGAAATAGATTTTACCCTTCATTCCACCATCTTCGATCGTCCACTTCGAGGCATCAAAAGGCTTGTACCGGATATCCACAAAGTTAATCTCATAGAAATTCTTCCAAACCACCCCTTGCTTATCCATCTTCCGAATACGATTTGCGGAATTCGAAATCACCTCAATCTCCACTTGATTTTGCTCTTGCAATACCCCCTCCGGAATAGCTAATTGGAATGGAAGCGACCAAATCATTCCGATCTCTTTTCCGTTGATTCGGACTTTTGCCATATCTCGTAGATCCATCAGATGTAAGACTTTCGCAGCAGCTATCTGATCCGAGGTCAAGCTCAGATTAAAACGATAGCGAGCGGAAGGAGAATCTGCTAAAGCAGTATCCAAATGCGTAAAATAGGCGAAATCTGGCAAATCAAACACGCGGAAACCTACGGAAACTTGCAGATTCTGTGGTACAACCTCCGTTACGATCTTAGGGGGAGCTATCGGAGAAGCAGAAGAAATTTTAGCGACCGATTTAATGATCACACTTTGGCCGGGAGCTAAAGAAAGCCAGGCATCTGAACCTTTTTTGCCATAGCTTTTTGTGTCCGTCAAGGGATCCCATACCTCGTAATTTCCAGCGATTTTTTTCAAGGAAATCGACCCCTCCGAAAATTTCGATTGCAAATTCGTCACAAAATAAGCCGCGCCAGATGGCGTCTTTTTACGAAGGAAGGATAGACCTTTCGCAGACATCGATTCTGTCGAAACACCTAGGCGGGCAAGTTGATCAGCAGGATCTGAAAGTACGCGCATTAATAAGGCGTTGCGGGCGTTCTCCCAACGTTCTTTGGCCTCTTTCGTAGCTCCGTAGGTATTCAAATGAAGAGGTAAATGTTCTAAGAAATAGACGGGATAGCCTTGCTTCACCCATTTCGCAAGCAACTCCAGCGTCTCCACGGAAACATAGTGCGCGGCAGGAATTAACAAGACTTTATAATTTCCGCCGGACTTCGTTTTAAAGGTCTTATTAGGCGTCAGCACAAGATCCGTCAACAAATCATCCGAAATATAGTCCACCGAGAAACCCTTATTCTGTAATAGCTCGGACCATTTCCCAAAAGACGTATTCTTCAACCACACCCGGCTATTCGCATGTAATTCGAGGGTATGCAATTTCCCAGAACCATTATTTTCGTGCCACACATCTTCCATCGGAAAATACAAGAGCGCATCGCTATCCGTCGGATTCGCCTGTAACATCGTCTGCACATTTTCGATGTATTTATTCAAGGCGGGTATGGCCTCCCAAAAATGACTTTGGGGATTAAAGTTCGTACTCGCATAAAACAACCAACCCGGCCACGCGATTTCCGGTGGAGAATAAGTCGCCCCATGGAAGAATACGTGATTCACTCCCCCCACAAATACCTGATCCAAAACCGGTTTCACTTGCGCGATCGAAACCTTGAAGTGATTTCCTAACCAAGTCGCGGTTTCAGCTGAAACCAATTTCTTCCCCGTCAAATTCGCTGCCGAACTCGCCAATTTCAACGCCCGAATATCCGGAATCCCAAACGTGGTCGAATCATATTCCGGATCCACTCGGTAGCCTGGAATATCAAAAGGCTTTGATCCAAAAAACTCGGCCTCTGGAATATCCGCCGCCGCATAAATGTCAATCAAATTCCCCGGCGAACCATGCGCTTGATTTCGAGAAGTAAAGCCCATCGAATTAATCCAATGATCGAAAGGGAGGACAAAATTGCGTTGTAACAGGGTCGAAATCGTCCGGTGGTAATCGGCGAAAATTTGGTTTTCCTCCTCTGATTCCGCCTTCTTCTTCGAAAGTACATCGAAGTGTTTTCGCAAATCGTAGCCGTTCAATCGTTGAAATGCTGGAAACAATTCTGGGGTATAATTGCCGCCGTATACTTCGTAAGAATCATTGTAAATCGCACGCAAAGGCGAATGCGCTTTCTTTAACAAGGGCACGAAGGTATGGCTGTATTTCGCAAAGGCCTTCATATCGAAGTGGTCCATCACGAGGCCCTCACCGCCGGGAGCGGCGCGTTTGACTTTTTGGCCGGTTAGATCGGTAGAAAATACACCCTCTTTAAATTGGTATTTTTTAGCGGCTTCTTTTTCGGTGATTTGAGGTCCTCCTAAAGGCCAACCCGTCCCCATCGTCATATCGATGCCGAGACCTAAACGTTTGGCTTCTTTTAAGGTGAAAAAGAATTTAGCTTGCCAGCCGGGACTTAAATAGTTTTGGAATAAAGACTCTGAACCTTTTGCCCCGTAGATGGGGATGATGTGGAGACCACCGAAACCGGCTTTTTTAAAATTCTCCAAATTATGTGTAATCCCCTTCTCGCTCACCGCACTTCCGGGCCACCACCAATAAGCCCAGGGTTTAGCCGTAGAAAAAACAGCAGGATCATCGGATGACCCTGCTGTCGCTATAAATCTAGAGGTAAAAAACAGAAGGAGTAAAAAAAATCTTTTCATACCCCGAATTACGTATTTTTATACAAAACGGCCTAACAAATTCTCTAAGTATTCTTGCTTACCAGAGATCTGAGCAGGTTCTCCCACCTCTACAGCGATTTTATATAAATCTTCTAATTTCAATTTTCCAGCTGTATAATCAGCTCCTTTGCCCGAGTTAAAGCTAGCATAACGCTCCGCTTTCAAACGATCCATTTCGCCATGTTTCGCCATTTTTTCTGCGATCAATAAAGAACGGGCAATCGTATCCATACCACCGATGTGCGCATAGAATAAATCTTGCATATCTGTCGAATTACGGCGACGTTTCGCGTCAAAGTTAATTCCACCACCCGCTAATCCACCTTGCTTTAAGATGATGGCCATCGCCTCTGCCCACTCGTAAATATCCGTAGGGAATTGATCTGTATCCCAGCCATTTTGATTATCTCCGCGGTTTGCATCGATAGAAGCTAGCATTCCCGCATCAGAAGCCACTTGGCATTCGTGTGCAAAGGTGTGTCCAGCTAAAGTAGCGTGGTTTACTTCTAAGTTTAGACCGAATTCACCTAATAAATCGAACTCACGTAAGAAGCCAATCACCGTAGCCGCATCGTAATCGTATTGGTGTTTTGTAGGCTCACAAGGCTTAGGCTCGATGAAGAACTTCCCTTTGAAACCATTGCGACGCGCATATTCTACGCAAGTATGTAACATACGAGCGAAGTTTTCACGCTCTAATTTCATATTCGTATTTAACAAACTCATGTAGCCCTCACGACCTCCCCAGAATACATAGCCTTCGCCACCCAAGGTAATCGTCGCATCGATTGCTCCTTTTAATTGAGCACCTGCGTGAGCCACTACTTCAAAGTTCGGGTTCGTCGAAGCACCGTTCATGTAACGCTCGTTTGAGAACAAGTTCGCCGTTCCCCACAAAAGTTTCACACCACTTTCTGCTTGTTTTTTGGCAAAAATATCCGTGATAAATTTCACGCGATCGCCGAATTCTTTCGGATCATTGTGGCCATCGATTGCATCCACATCGTGGAAACAATAGTAAGGCGCACCCATTTTCGTAATGAATTCAAAAGCTGCATCTGCTTTATCAGCAGCACGTTGACGCGCATCTGAAGCAATGTTCCAGGGGTAATGATGTGTACCTGGTCCAAAAGGATCCGCGCCATCTCCGCAGAAAGAATGCCAATAGGCGATAGCAAAACGAAGGTGCTCCTTCATGCTCTTACCGGCAACTATGCGATTCTCGTCATAATAACGGAAAGCTAAGGGATTATCTGATTCTGCACCTTCAAATTTGATTTGACCAATGCCTTTGAAAT
>JBEBDF010000013.1:0-35262 GCA_041157105.1 Bacteroidota bacterium
TTTCTGAGTGGTTTACCGCCACCTAATAAACTTTGGATTCTGTCCATGGTCTTTTTCTCGCCGCATAAAGAAAGGAAAGCCTCTCTTTCTAGGTCGAGTAAGTAGGTTTCGCTCACGACTTGCGGAGTGTCTAAATCACCTCCGCAGATCGCGTAGGCTAATTTATTTGCGATTAACGCATCATGCTCAGAAATATAGCGTCCCATCAGCATGCCTTGTATGCCTGCCTTGAATAGAGCCAAACCTTGTTTTCCCTCTACCCAGACATCGTTACGTCTTGCTTTTTGGACATATCCTGCGTCTGCTAAGGCCAAAGCCTCTCTTTTCGCCTCCGATATCACCTGATTGCGATTCAACACAATGCGATCCTGAGCTCGTAAATAATTCATCTCTCTCGCTTCATGCGCTGAAGTACTCACACGCGCCGTCGCAATATTCATAAATGCTTCTTGCAAACGATTCAATTCCACGTCACCTGTGCGACGGGCATCTCCCATTCTTAATGCCATCTCCTTCGTACCACCTCCAGCAGGAATCAAACCAACACCCACTTCGACTAAACCCATGTATAATTCAGCGTGAGCCACAATCTTATCTGCGTGCAAGTTGATTTCACAACCACCACCTAGTGCTAGGGTATGCGGTGCTACTACAACCGGAATACCGGAGTAGCGAACGCGCATCATGGTTTCTTGGAAGGTCGCGATCATTGTATTGATGTCGTCGAATTTCTGCTCCATCGCGAACATGAACAACATGCCTAGGTTCGCACCTGCAGAGAATGCCTCGTTTGACTCATTACCAATGACTAGACCTTGGAAATCTTTTTCCGCCGTCGCGATCGCCTCTTGAATGCCTTCCAGCACACCTTGGCCCATCGTATTCATCTTCGAGTGGAATTCTAAGCCAAGAATGCCATCGCCTAAATCAACGATGTGCATGTCGTCATTTGACGAAACTGTCTTCGTAGGCTTTAAGATTTGCAAATTGATTTGCTTCTCGGCACCTGGAATGGCTTGGTATTTCTTGGTGGCGATGTCGTAGAACATCCGCTTTCCACCTTCTACTTTGTAGAAAGTGGTATTTCCTGCTGCGACCATTTCTGTAACCCAAGCAGCTGGCGCTAAACCTTCCGCTTTCATTAACTCGATACCATTCACGACGCCGATAGCGTCCCAAGTTTCGAAAACACCCATCTCCCAACCAAAACCTGCACAAATAGCTTGGTCGATTTTAACAAGATCATCTGCAATCTCCGGAATGCGATTTGATGCATAACGGAAACCGTCTAAGATGGTTTTGCGGTAGAACTCACCGGCTAAATCTTTGCCTGCTAGTAAAAGCGCGAATCGATCAGCTAAATTGTCAATCGCCTTCGAGCGATCCAATGTTTCAAAATTAACTCGCTCTGCTGCACGGTATTCGAAGGTATTCAGATCCAGGCTCAGGATGACCGTTTTGCCTTTTTCGTCTTTGGTCTTCTTATAAAATCCTTGACCCGTTTTATCGCCCAGCCATTTGTTTTCCATCAAACGCTGCAGCATCACCGGCAGATCGAAAATCTCTTTGCTTTCGTCGTTAACGAGCGAGGCTTTTAGATTATTCGCCACGTGAACCGTCGTATCTAAACCGACTACATCCGAAAGACGGAAGGTGCCTGATTTAGGACGACCTACCACTTTAGAGGTTAATTTATCCACTTGCTCCACCGTTAGGCCTAATTCGGCTACGACTTTCATCGTCTGCATCATCGAATAAACGCCGATGCGGTTCGCGATGAAGGCAGGAGTGTCCTTACATAAGACAGCTGTTTTGCCTAATTGAGTCTCAGCATAGCTTAGCAAGAATTCGAGGATGGCCGGATCCGTTTTCGGGCCAGGAATTACTTCGAATAAACGCAAATAGCGGGGAGGGTTGAAGAAGTGCGTTCCACAGAAATGTTGTTGGAAATCATCACTTCTACCTTCTGACATCAAATGAATCGGAATACCTGAGGTATTAGATGTCACTAAGGTACCCGGCGTACGGAACTTCTCCACTTTCTCGTAGAGGGATTGTTTGATGGCTAGATTTTCTACGACTACTTCCATTATCCAGTCCGCTGAACTGATTTCCGAAAGGTTGTCATCGAAGTTGCCTAGCTTGATGTTATTCGCAAAGCCCGATGCGTAGAGCGACGCGGGCTTTGCTTTTATAGTTTGTTGAAATGCTGCGTTGACGATACGGTTGCGTACCGAAGGGTGTTCTAAACGAAGTCCTTTGGCCTCTTCTTCCGGGCTCAAAGTCTGTGGTGCAATGTCCAATAGAAGGACCTGAACCCCAATGTTTGCGAAATGACAGGCGATTCTAGAGCCCATAATTCCCGAGCCTAAAATGGCTACTTTTTTAATGGCACGATTCATATCTACGTTTTTAAATCTCGTTCCGTAAATATAAATAAAAGGAATTATGTTATGCAAGCATACTATATTTTATTTATGTAAAAAGGCGACCGCTCAGCGGTCGCCTTTCAATAAAAGTAGTTCAAATGCTACACATAACTCTCCATCGGCTCGCAAGCACAAACTAAGTTGCGGTCTCCATAAGCGGAGTCGATACGAGATACGGTAGGCCAAAACTTATTCGCCTTCACATAAGCCAGCGGGAATACCGCTTTCTCGCGGGAGTAAGGACGATCCCAATCGCCTAATAATACGGCTGATTGTGTATGTGGAGCGTGCTTCAGCACGTTCGAAGCTTTATCAGCTTTGCCTTCTTCGATCTCGCGAATCTCCGCACGGATGCTTAGAAGCGCGTCACAGAAACGATCTAATTCGTCTTTGTTCTCTGACTCAGTAGGCTCGATCATTAAGGTTCCAGCTACTGGGAACGAAAGGGTAGGTGCGTGGAAACCATAATCCATGAGACGTTTGGCAATATCCTCCGCTTCTACTCCTGCCGATAATTTAAATGGACGGCAATCCACGATCATCTCATGTGCGCAACGTCCTTGTGATCCAGTATATAGGATGGGGAATTCCTTCTCTAAACGAGCCTTGATGTAGTTCGCATTTAAGATCGCCGTTTCAGTCGCAGTTGTCAAACCTTTTCCACCCATCATCGCGATGTAAGCATAAGAGATCGCTAAAATACTCGCAGATCCCACTGGTGCCGCAGAAACTGCACCTGAAGTTCCGTCATGAACGTGACCCGGCAAGAACGGAACTAACTGTGGTGCTACGCCGATTGGTCCCATACCTGGGCCACCACCTCCGTGAGGAATGCAGAAAGTCTTATGTAAGTTCAAGTGACAAACGTCCGCTCCAATGCGTGCTGGTGAAGTTAATCCCACCTGAGCATTCATGTTCGCTCCGTCCATATATACTTGACCTCCATTTTCGTGGATGATCGCACAAATCTCTTGAATCGTTTCCTCAAACACACCATGTGTACTCGGGTAAGTGACCATCAAGCAAGAAAGGTTGTCTTTGTGTTCTAAGGCTTTGGCTTTTAAGTCTGCCACGTCAATATTTCCGTTCGCGTCACATGGCGATACAATCACTTTCATTCCTGCCATAACCGCTGAAGCAGGATTTGTTCCGTGCGCAGAAGACGGAATGATCGCGATATCACGGTGGTGATCACCGCGAGATGCATGGTAAGCACGAATCGTCATAAGACCTGCATATTCGCCTTGTGCCCCGGAGTTAGGCTGCATGGACATTTTGGCAAAACCCGTAATCTCACACAACCACTCATTTAAATCAGCTACTAATTGTTGATAACCTTTTGTTTGAGTGGCAGGAGCGAAAGGATGCATTTTGCCTAATTCTGGCCAAGTCACCGGAATCATTTCTGTCGTCGCATTCAATTTCATGGTACATGATCCTAAAGAGATCATCGAGTGAACCATCGATAAATCTTTCGACTCTAATGATTTCAAATAACGTAACATGCCGTGCTCAGAATGGTATTTATTGAAAACGCTGTGTGTTAAGAAAGTCGACGTTCGAGTTAAGGCTGCTGGGATCGCCCAAGTAACATTTTTCTCTGACGTTTTCGCTCCTTTTAGGGTTTCGAAGAAGGAGATGATCTCGATCACATCTGCTTCCTGCGTCGTCTCATCTAGCGAGATGCTCGTTGTAGTCGAAGTGTAACGTAGGTTACGCTCTGCTTTTTCTGCCAAAGCACGTAATTCCGCCGTTTGCGCTCCCGTTTGAATCGTCAGCGTATCGAAGTGATTCGTGTTTTCTAACACGAAACCTAGTTTGCGCAAGTTAACCGCTAGTAATTCCGTTAACCCGTATACTTTTTCAGCGATTTTCTTCAAGCCTTGTGGGCCATGGTAGATCGCGTAAGAGGCTGCCATAATGGACAATAAAACCTGAGCGGTACAGATATTAGACGTCGCTTTTTCGCGGCGAATGTGTTGCTCGCGGGTTTGAAGCGCCATACGTAACGCGCGGTTTCCTTCGGCATCCACGGAAACACCGATGATACGACCTGGAATATTACGCTTGTATTTTTCTTTCGTTGCGAAGAATCCAGCGTGTGGACCTCCAAAGCCCATCGGTACCCCGAAGCGCTGAGAAACACCTACCACCGCATCGGCTCCCATTTCACCCGGAGGCGTTAATAAAGTCATGGCTAATAAATCTGCTGCAACAACTACTTGTAAGCCGTTTTCTTTCGCAGCCGCGATTAAGGCGCTGTAATCGAACACTTCGCCATTCGAAGCTGGGTACTGCAACATCATGCCGTAGAAACGAGAATCCGTTACATCGAAGTTGCGGTGGTCGCCCACAACGATTTCAATGCCGATAGGTTCCGCACGCGTTTTTAATAGGTCAATGGTCTGTGGTAAGCATAACTCAGAAACGAAATAAGCCTCGGCTGAATTGCGTTCTATTGGACGTTGTCCATATAACATTGTCATGGCTTCTGCTGCTGCCGTTCCCTCGTCTAAAAGAGAGGCGTTCGCTAATTCCATGCCGGTTAAATCGATGATCATCGTTTGGTAGTTTAATAACATTTCCAAACGACCTTGTGCGATTTCCGCTTGGTAAGGCGTGTAAGCAGTGTACCAAGATGGATTCTCTAAAATGTTTCTCAAAATGACCGTAGGCACAATCGTATCAGAGTAACCTAAACCGATGTGTGATTTGAAGATCTGGTTTTGGCCCATCATCGCTTTAAAATCACGCAAGAACGCGAATTCAGATTTCGGTTCTGGCAAGCGAAGCCCTTGTGTTAAGCGGATTTTCTCAGGGACAGTTTGTTGAATAAGTGTATTTAAACTATCTACGCCAATGGTTTTTAACATGGCTGCTATATCAGCTGCATCTGCATTGTTATGACGTAAAGAAAAGTCTTCCTGATAAGTGTAATTTAAGGTCATGAATGTTGAGAATTTGGATAAGAAAATCGCCACAAATTTAATCTTTTTTTAGCGATTTATTTTTAGATTCTTAACTTCGCTTTCTTAAATTTTGTTTCGAAAAATGAAAAAAACTAACATCTACATTTTAGGGCTATTTTTAGCTGCTAAATTAATCCCGATAAGCGCCATTGCGCAGGGAGATCCAGTTCCATATGCGCTGTCCATCAGAGCAGATGATCTGAAAAAACACTTGACTTTTATCGCTTCCGATAGCTTAAAAGGTCGTAATACAGGTTCGCCAGAGCAGAAAGTGGCAGCGAACTACATTGCAGACTCCTTTAAGAAATCAGGCATTGCGCCAGTGAATGGGTCTTATTTCCAAAAAGTGGACCTAGTAAACCGCGCCTGGACGAACGTTTTCTTCACTTCTAAAGGAAAGAAATACGAATACTTAGTCGACATGATGGCGAGTGCTTTAGCACCAGTGGCTGCTAATTCAAAATTCCCAATGGTATTTGCTGGCTTTGGGGTTCAGCAAGGTGGATACACGGATTTTGATAAATTAAATGCCAAAGGAAAAATGGTTTTAGCCTTTGAAGGCGAAGCAAAAGATGCCGATGGTCTTTATGTACTCTCTGGTTCGAAGGACCCATCTGTTTTCGGTAAAGGCGATGGTTGGAAAGAGAAATTGAAGCGTGCGCAGGCAGCTGGAGCGAAAGGCTTGATATTGATCGCTGATCGCGATACAAAAACTTTTGGCAACCAAGTTCGTCAACGTCAAGCGATGATGAAACGTTTTGGAAACGAGCGCATGGCCTTTGCTGACGCAGCTTCGGCAGCAAATGAAGCACCCGTTTTTGTCATCTCATCAGAGGCGGCGGCTGAATTATTAGGCACGACAGAAGCAGAATTATTAGCTTACAAAGCTTCTTTAGCCTCTGCGAAAAAATCAGTTGCATCGAAATTCAAAGCAGCACCGATCGAAGTAACAATCGAAAGAACGGAGAAACCAGTAGACACGTATAACGTAGTAGGTTACTTAGAAGGTACTGATAAGAAAGAAGAAATCGTTGTTTTAACAGCGCACTACGATCATATCGGAGTATCTGCAGACGGTCAAATCAACAACGGCGCAAACGACGATGGTTCTGGAACCGTAACGGTGATGGAATTAGCGGAGGCTTTCGGTAAAGCAGCAGCAGAAGGAAAGCGCCCACGTCGTAGCATCTTATTTATGACGGTAACAGGTGAAGAAAAAGGACTTTTAGGATCTGAGTGGTACGCAAACCACCCTTTATTCCCATTAAAGAATACAGTGGTCGATTTAAATACAGATATGACAGGTCGCTACGATGACGAACACAAAGGAAAGCCGGATTACATCTACGAAATCGGTTCGGATAAATTATCGTCTCAATTACGCGAGGTATTAATCGAGCAAAACAAGAAACACGTAGGTCTTGAACTAGATTTCCGTTTCAACGATCCAAACGATCCAAACCGTTTCTACTACCGTTCAGACCATTATAACTTTGCAAAGCACGGTATCCCAGTCGCTTTCTTCTTTAACGGAGTTCATGATGATTACCACATGCCAGGTGATGAAGTAGACAAGATTGAGTTTGACCAAATCCAAAAAGTAGGCCGTTTGGTGTTCTATATGGCGTGGGAAATCGCGAATAGAGAGCAAAGATTGGTGGTGGATTCTAATAAGCCATAAAAATGGCGGTGCCATTTTTATGGCTTATTAGAGATAATAGAGTAGAGAGTATAGATTTTGACTTTACTATTTCTGAATTATTAAAAAAGGGGCGTAGGCCCCTTTTTTAATTCCATATCTCTACTCTCTACTCTCTACTCTATAATCTCTAAACTAACTTGGCTAGTTTCTCTCTAAACACTACCGCCCTTACCTTTGCCTCCTGGATAAACTCATTTTCCTTCACATCCCCAATTACCGCATCGAGTTCTTTCGCATTGCCAAACATCGCTATGCGGAATGGATCTTCGTAGTCTTTTGAACGAGAACGTTCAATGCCGGCTGTTAAGAAATCAGAGGTAACAATGGCACGATCGATCCAGGCTGGGATATTTTCGAAAGCTTGTGGGTTAATTTGCAATAGACCGTTCAGGGCATTTTCGAATTTTTGTTCTGGGTACAAGGCCGCCTGTTTTTCGTAGAATTCGTGTACTTGTTTCCAGCGGGTGATTTTTCCTGATTTGACATCACTTTTGAGACCTTGAATGAATCCAGAAGGAATCAATTGACCCCCTAAATTTTCCCATATTTGTATGGCTGTTGCATTCTTTAAAGTAGCTTGTAAAAGTTCAGATGGCGATGTAGAAGGATGACGCTCGCAGGTGGCTAACCATTCTTTGGCCGCATGGTAATTCAATAAATCATGGAAAATCTGATAGGCTTTGTGTGCCTTCGCTATGCGCGTTCTGCGTTTCGTGTTTTCTATGCCAGTGGCGTAGATGGCTAAAGGATTTGACGCGTTTGCCGGGTCTTGTAACCAGGCTCTTCCGTCGCCGCCGCCTAGGGATTCTGATACCCATTTTTCCAATAATTTAATTCCTTGCAGGATTTCCGAAACGGTATCTGGGGCTAGGAAATCGAACTCAAGTAACATGTCTTTGTTCGTTCTTTGGTCTCTGGCTGCGAATTTCCATGCATTACGCGCTAGGGCGTACATATTGTACTGGAACCAATAGCCGGCAATAATCAATAATCCACCTTCCGTATCATCGTTTCCGATGAGCGAGAAGGGTAGGGGATTGTGAATTTCACCTGGGTAATTTCCTTTCGAAATCAAATTAAAGGAAGCGAATTTCGAGTTGTGTTTTAAGGCTACTGATAAGCCAGGCCAAAATCCGCGTCCCGCCTGTAATTCCCCGTCTGCTCCACGTGAATTGTGGTTTGACCCTAGGGTTGCTCCAGCGGCCATATTGCTCTGGCCATTCACAATTGCTGCACATAAGAACGAGTTGTTGTGGTGTTGTTCGTGGGCTGGAAAAATAAGCGAATTTAATACCTCGCAGCAGGAAATGGTTGAATTACTTCCTAAGAAGGAGTTGATCAAACGAGCACCGTATTTCAGTTGTGAATGTGCCGCTAGGATAAATCGAACTGCTTTAACGCCGTAGAATATGCGGCAGCCTTCGTGGATGATTCCGTTAACGATTTCGCAGCCTTCACCTATTTGGGTGGAGGCTTCCGCGTTAGAGATGATTGTTAAGTTCTTTAATTTATTCGCGCCTTTGATATAGGTGTCGGTGCCCATATTGACGTCTTTGATGATTCCGGTATTTTTGATGACGGTGCGATCGCCGATTTGGCCATAGAATCCTCGCTTGGAGGAGAATTCTTGGATGGTCATTTCTTTGTATTTTGCCTGTAAAAGGCTGTCATCGCGGTCTTGCGTCCACAAAAAGGCATCTGCTGGTTTCATCCCCACGAATGGAATCACCTTACGGCCTCCGTTTTCGTTCCCTAATTCCATCCAAATTCGAATGCGCTCTTCTTCCCCTTTCTTTACAATACCATTTCCAAATTTCGCCGTTGGTGTCGTCGCTAATTCGTTCACTTGGAGGATCATGACCTCATTTCCGATTTGATAATGAGACAATAAATTCACGCGATCGATCGCCACATTATCGCCAAAATCACAAGAAATCAAGGTGCTGTTATAAAGACCCACCGGCATGCGCAGGTTTTTGAATTCTAAATAGCAACTTTCCAAAACACCGATGCGATTTACCCCAAAAAAACGGCAATTCTTGATCAAATAAGGATTAAAACCCTCTTTCACCCACACATCTTTCCAGTTTTCAGCCTCGTTTAGATTCGCCTCCAGGATACTAATTTCACGCGGTGCTAAAGCCCGGTAAGCGGCTAAGTCGAGAGTTGAATTTCGGTGGTCGAATTCTGTTTGGCCTTCTTCTAAATAAGCAGGGGTTACGAATTCAAATCCGAGTTTTGAAAGGGGTTTTTTATCAATTCTATTCATAATTCAAAAAATCAAATCATATCTCATAAAATTCAAGCGGCAAATCATCCGGATCAGCAATAAAGGTAAATCGCTTTCCGGTGAACTCATCGATGCGAATAGGCTCCGATGTAATGCCTTTTTTGGTTAATTCCTGAACCGTAAGATCCAGGTTATTTACTTGAAATGCTAAGTGCCTTAAGCCCGTGCTTTCCGGCCTAGAAGGACGGGCTGGCGGGTTAGGGAAGGAGAACAATTCAATCACATAGTGATTATTAAGTGCTAAATCCAGTTTGTAGGAATCGCGCTCCTCACGATACACTTCTCGTATAATTTCAAGCCCTAAATCCTCCGTGTAGAAGGCCTTAGAACGGGCATAATCCGAGCAGATAATTGCGATATGGTGTATATTATGTAATCCTAAAGGGCTCATTTTTTGATAGAAACAGCAATTTTAGAGTCTGCGGTTCCATAATAAAGAAACCATTTTCCTTTGTAGGGCACTAAACCCTCTACAAAACACACTTCGTTCACTTCACCTACTTTTTCATAGGGTTGATTAGGCCAAATAAACGGCTCGTTTGTCCTTGCTATCACCTTATAAGGTTTCTGTGCATCGAACAATACTTGACCTGCGGAATAGGTGGATTTAGGGAAACGAGTCTCATTGTAATTTTCAGCATTCATACTGTTGTAGATTAACACGATTCCTTCTTTGCGAAGCAGCGCGTAGGGTCCAGGCTCCACTAGACGGCTATCAAAATAGCCCGCACGAGGCTTTAGAACAGATAATCGAACGGAATTTTCTGCATTTTCCAAGATGTCCCAATGACGTAAATCTTTCGAAGTCGCCAAGAATAAGTCGGTATCGCCAAAATACATATAATATAATCCATCCATCTGATGAGCCACTAAACGGCTGCCCTGCTGGACTGAAACAAGAGCACCAGATTTCGACCAGGTATTCAGGTATTTTTCGGTTGTAAATAGAGGACCAATTTTCTCCCAAGTTTTCAAATCTTTCGAAAATGCGCCGCACAAACGTGCGACTTTCCCGTCATAAGAAGTGTAGGTTAGGAAATAGCCGCCATCTTCGGTTTCCACTATTCGAGGGTCCTCTATGCCACCAGGCCACTCAAAACCGCGGAATGCGTCATTTGATGGAAATAAAATAGGTTCCGGATTTTTTTTGAAATGAATTCCATCTGTGCTCGTCGCTAATCCAATACGCGAAGTACCTACTGAATCTTGTGCACGGTAGAGTAAATGAACGAGACCATTGCGAACGAGGGCCGTTGGATTTAAGACGTTTTTATTTTCCCAGCCAACATTTTTACCAGTGATAGGATCTAGGAAACGGGCTTCTAAGGAGGGGAAAAGAATTGGATTTTCTGCGTCAGCCTTTTTGAATCCGGTCAGCTGCCAGTTTTGGGCATAGCTAGCTAGCGAAAAGCTTAAAAGCAAAAACAGGTAAACGCCTTTCATTTTTTTTAATTTAGAAATCTAAATTACGAAAAAAGAACGAAAGCTGCCGGTAATATAGTACAAGAAAGGAGTTCTAGTCTTTGAAGATTTTGTCTTCGATTCCTTGGTTGATGACGTAATTCGTTAGTGAAAGACGAATTTGGCCAGTTTTGCGTGTATTTACGGGTGCGACGGCGGTACGATTAATGTCGACGACTACGCCTTTAGGGATTTTGAATTTTTTCACATCCACCGTAATATTTAATTCTGAAGGTAGTCCGTAGGCTTTTTCGGAGCCATATACGTAGGTAGAAAGAACGGTTCCATTGCTGCGGGAGGTGATTTGAGACTTTAAAATCAAGGCTAATGTAGGATCCACCCAAATTTTAGCTAATACGATCTCGCCTGAATCGTCCGTAGGTAAAAGTGTAATTGATTCTGTTTTTACACCATCAATGACCTCGAAACCGGTAAACAAGGCATTGTAAGCAGATTTACTGCGCAATAAGGTAGTTAAGTCGGTGAATCCTTTTTTGGGCAAAATGGCAATGCCCTTAGTGATCATCCGGAATTTTTCTGGTTGCTTAAAATAGATAGTCGCCTTTGCAGGCATAATTTTAATCAAGGGAATATCGGATTTTATCTGCGCCTCGACGCGGTAATCGCGTACTTTGTTCATCCGTGCTAAAACCTGTACAACGGTTCTGTTCGCATCTTGAGCAAATAGGGAAAAGGAAAGAAATAACAAGGCTAGGCGAATCATGATTGAATATCTTTTCGGTGGAAAGTATAGAGCGAAACAGAAATTAACACCACATTATGCGCCACTAATACCACACAAGAACGTAAGATGTCAGAAATAGGCAGCGGATCCTCGAAAAAGGAGCGCCAAGAAGCCATGTGTGTGGTAAACAAATAGGGTTTAATCGGATCGAAAACTCGCACATCCAAGGTACCAATTATCGTGAATAACAAGATAACTGACATGGTTGCCACGATAGGTCCGATGGAATTATCTGTAAAACAAGACAGGCAAATAGATAAAGAACTGACCGTAAATAACGCTAAAAACGCCACTGTAAATCCACCCAAATAACGCCAATTCACATCAGCTTCCTGCAAAATCACTAATCCATCTGAATTCAACACCATCATGTCGCCCGTCCCGAATAACAATTTACCGACTAACACAGACATCACCCCCATCCATAAAATGACAATGAAGGTATATATCCCACCTGCAATAAATTTAGATAACAGGAGTTGAACACGTGAAATCGGTTTCGTAGCTAGCATTCGAATCGTTCCCATCGCCGCTTCACCTGAAACTAAATCGCCGGTTACTAAGGCGACTAGCAGCGGAATTTGGACTAATAACATTTGAAGAATGATGAAAGCAACTAAATTACCATTCAACACATTGCCTTCAAAGGTTAAAGTCTGCTCGAAAGAGGCTGTCACGAAGGAGATGATCGACATACCATCTGCCTTCAAGGCAAATTGAATGACGCCCACCAATACGGTGATGGCAGCAAGGCCTAAATAGGACCTAGGCTTCAGCGCAATCTTGATTATTTCATTATATATGCTGTTAAACAGGATCATTGGTTCACGATTTTAATGAAATAATCCTCCAGCGTGCGTTTGGCCTCCAGGCTGTATATTTGGATATTCTGCTCAACGAGGTATTTTGTTAGCGTAGGAATTTCTGATTTTTCGATAGGGAATTGAATCGCTGAATCGCCTAAACTTTCCCATGCTAAATTAGGTTTCCAAGCTAGCAAGGTATTTTTAGTGGATGGCATAGGACTTGCTTCCAAACGTAAAATGAGGTTTTCCCCGTTCATTAGTTCATTGACATTTCCCTCAACGATGGATCTGCCTTTGTTAATAATGACCATTCGATTACAGATAAGTTCAATTTCTGCCAAATTATGCGAAGACAAAAGCACCGTTTTGTTTTGTTCGTTTTTTAGACGCAAAATCAAGTTTCGGATATCAATAATACCTTGTGGATCTAACCCAGTCGTAGGTTCGTCTAAAATAATCAAGTCTGGATTGTGCAATAGTGTTTGTGCAATTCCTAAACGCTGTTTCATTCCGTGTGAAAAACCAGCAAATTTGTCTTTTTCGCGTCCACCTAAGCCCACAAAATCTAACATTTTGTAGATTTCTTGCTTGGTAGAGGGTTTTCCCGAGATGCGAGAGAAGATTTCCAGATTTCGGTAGGCGGATAGGTATTTGTAAAAATCAGGTTTTTCGATAATACTTCCGATACGTCCCAGAATGTATTCTCTATGAGTGGAGATAGATTCTCCAAAAATTTCGACTGCCCCACTGTCTGGTTTAATCAGCGAATTAAGACATCTTATGCTTGTACTCTTACCGGCACCATTGGGACCTAGGAACCCAAAAACATCTCCTTTGTAAACAGAAAAGCTAACATCTGAGACGGCTTGGAAAGAACCAAATTTTTTAGATAAGTGACGGACCTCAATAATTTTTTCAGGCATGTTTTGTTAACACCCAAAAAAGGGAAAAAGTTTTATTTTTAATCAACAAATGCAACTTGAAGAGGAATTCTTCTTTTTCAGTAAAAATTTCCTTCGATTTTGTCTTAAGCAATAAAATTAATTGTGCGATTAATATAATGTTATTTAATGGTTATTATTAAAAAAAATATTAAAAAAATTATATTTAATTGTGTAGAAAATAACAAAATATATTTAATATTGTCTCAGTTAAACTTTGTCTGATAGTCTCTATTGGGCAAATGTTTAACATTCACTAAAACCTTTAATTTATATGAAAAACAATTTCTACGTAAGCAGAGTGGTCTTTCTACTGGCTTTGATGCTCACCTTGTCGTTGGTGGCATTTGGTCAAGACCGAAAAGTTGCGGGAACCGTTTCTGACGCTAAAGGCGGAGGAATTCCCGGAGTTTCTGTAGTAATCAAGGGTACAACAACTGGTACCACTACGGATGTTAATGGAGCCTTCTCTGTTAATGTAAAGAGCGGAAATGCCGAGTTAGTAATCACCTCGGTAGGTTATGTTTCCCAATCTATCGCGGTTGGAAATCGCTCAACTATCGCAATTACACTTGATGAGGATGTAAGTCAATTAAGTGAGGTTGTGGTAACTGGTTACACTTCTCAACGTAAAAAAGACATTACAGGTGCGGTAGCGGTAGTTAGTGCAAAAGAACTTACTGCATTACCAGCAGCGTCTGTAACGCAAATGTTACAAGGACGTGCATCTGGTGTTACTGTTGGTAATGATAACTCTCCAGGTGGTGGAACGATGGTTCGTGTGCGTGGATTTGGATCTACAAACAATAACTCACCATTATATGTAATTGATGGAGTGCCTACACAGGGTACGCTAAACCAAATCAACCCGAATGATATTGAGTCGATGCAGGTATTGAAAGATGCTTCTGCGGCTTCTATCTATGGAGCACGTGCTGCGAATGGTGTTGTCATCATCACAACTAAGCGTGGTGGTGAAGGCGAGCCTAAAATTACTTTTGATATGTACACAGGTACACAGAGAGTGGGCAAGCTCTTGGATTTATTGAATACCAAAGAATTGGGACAGTATTTCTATGAGTCGTCAATTGGTCAAGGTAGAGCTCCGGGTTTTTCTCCATCAGCTCAATACCGTTTTGCACCTGATGGAACGCAAACAATCGCTGATTACATTTATCCGAACGTATACGGTGCATTGCCAAGTAATTATACATACACAAATGACATAGCTAATCCAAGATTCAATATTGATGCTTTTAACATTACGAAAGCTAATAAAGAGGGAACAGATTGGCAGAATGTAATCTTTGGCCCAGCTAAAATTTCTAACTATCAGATAGGAGCGACAGGTGGTTCTAAAAATGGTAAGTATGCTATTTCTGCAAATTACTTTGATCAGGAAGGTATCTTAAGATACACAGGATATAAGCGTTACTCTGTTCGTGCTAACACAGAGTTCAAGAAAGGTGCTATCACTTTCGGAGAGAATGTAACTGTTTCTATCGATGAGCGTAGAGGTGTTCCTAGTGGTAACAATAGTGAATCGAATCCAATCATGTTTGCGATTCGTGTTCAGCCAATCATTCCTGTTTTTGATATAACGGGTGGACCTAAAGCTTTAGGTGGATCGAATTTATCAGATCTTAATGGTTTTGGAGGCTCACGTGGTTCGAATTTAGGTAATGCACCTAATCCACTAGCTCGCCAATGGAGAGAGAAAGATAATCCAGTAACTTCTACACGTATCTTCGGTAATGTGTTTGCTGAAGTTGAAATTTTGAAAGATTTAAAGGCTCGTACTAGCCTTGGTTTTGAATACAATAACTTTAATCAATCAGCTTATTTCAACCGTGATATTGAAGCAGTTGAAGCGCGTAATGCGAACAGCTTAACGGTTTCAAATAGCTTTGACCGTGCTATTACTTGGTACAATACCTTGAATTACGCTAAAAAGTGGGGAGATCATGATTTCAACATATTAGTTGGAACAGAATCAGTATCAACGTACGCATTTGGATTTAGTGCAGCTAGATCAAATTTTGCTTTTGATGATTTATCGTATCGTTATTTGAACAATGGTTTCCCTGCAGGTCTTTCGAACGCAGGAGCGGGTGCTACCATCACAGCCTTATTTTCACAATTTGGAAAAGCAAATTATTCATACAAGGATTTCTTATTAGCTGATTTTACTTTACGTCGTGATGGCTCTTCAAGATTCGGTCCATCTTACCGTTATGGTGTGTTCCCTGCATTTTCAGTAGGTGCACGTCTTTCGGAATTGGATTTCATGAAAGATATAACTGTCATTAACGACTTAAAAGTACGTGGAGGTTGGGGTAAAACGGGTAACCAGTTGATCCCATCAGTATACAATGCTTCAACATTGTTTACTCCAGATCCAAACAATAACATGTACGATATCACAGGTTCAGGAACTTCTCTAGCAGCTGGATTTGACTTAACTCAATTCGGTAATGGAAATGGTCGTTGGGAAACAAATACTTCCACTAACATTGGTTTAGATGCAAGTTTGTTTAATAATAAATTAGATGTTGCTTTTGACTGGTATACTCGAACTACATCCGATATGTTAACGCAAGTTCCTATTCCAAGAACATCGGGAACAGGTAGTGTTGACTTTGTGAATATTGGAGAAGTTAATAATACGGGTATCGATTTAAATATATCTTATAGAGATCAAATTGGTCAATTAAGATATGCTATTTCGGGACAAATTAGCCAGTATAAAAATAACGTAGTGAAGTTGAATGATGACCCGAAGGCTTCGATTTTTGGATTCACGACACGTCTACCGGCAATTTCTTTAACAAGAGCTGGCTTACCGATTGCTAGTTTCTTTGGTTATGTTATTGATGGGGTTCTTAAGAATGATGCAGAGGCTGCTGCAGCCACGCAAATTCCTGGCTATACTCGTGCTGGTGTTTTCAATTTTAAAGATATTAGTGGTCCAGACGGTGTTCCTGATGGCAAAATTAATGCATCTGATAGAACTGTTATTGGTAATCCTCACCCAGACTTTACGTATGGTTTAAATCTTAATTTAGGTTATAAAAATTGGGATTTCACTGTTTTTGCTCAAGGTGTTCAGGGTAATGAAATCTTCAATTACTTGAAGTATTGGACAGACTTTAACACATTCCAAGGAAACCGTTCAAAGGATATGTTGTATAATTCATGGAAGAAACAAGGAGATGTGGCTTTATTACCTCGTTTAAATGCGGGTGATACCTTTAGTCAGCAAATTTCAACTTATTTCGTTGAGGATGGTTCATACATGCGTATCAAGAACATTCAGTTAACCTACACGGTACCTACAAGTGTGTTAAAGAAAATCAAGTTAAGTTCGATGCAAGTTTATGTTCAAGGACAAAACTTATTGACTTTAACTAAATACAAAGGTTTAGATCCTGATATCAACATTAGAAATTCAGGAGCTGATAATCAAGATACTCACATGGGTATTGATGAGGGGGCATTCCCGGTAGCTAAATCTTACAACATAGGATTAAGAGTAGGATTTTAATTAATTTAAAATAAATCAGATAAAAAAATGAAAAAGTTAATCATATTCGCATTAGTTGCGACAGTTGGAATAAACTTTTCTTGTTCAGAGTCGTTTCTCGAGGTAGAACCTCAAGGAGCAGCCTCTCTAAACTCTCTGGCTAATAAAAACGGAGTAAATGCCTTATTAATAGGTTCGTATTCTTTATTAGATGGAGTTGGTGCAGGAAACGTAGGACGGACATCTGCCGTCTCAAACTATGTGTTTGGTGGAATTACATCCGGTGATGCTGTAAAAGGTACTGACGCTGGTGACCAGCCAGAGCAAAGTTTCATTGAGCAATACACTTGGTTTGCAGAGAACACTTATTTCTTAGGTAAGTGGCAACATACCTATGATGGTATTGCGCGAGCTAACGAGGCTATCTTATTAGCAAGAAGCCAAGATGTTAAGGATATGTCCGATGCGGAGAGAACACAGGTAGTCGCTGAGGCTCGTTTCTTACGTGGTCATTACCATTTCGAAGGAAAGAAAATGTGGAACATGATTCCTTACATTGATGAAAACACGTACAAGCGTGATGATCGTAACTCTACGAAAGTGCCTAATGACAAAGATATTTGGCCAAACATTGAGGCAGATTTCGATTTTGCAATGAAAAATCTACCAGCAACGCAATCTCAAAAAGGTAGAGCAACCAAGTGGGCTGCTATGGCCTATCTTGCGAAAGCATATATGTTTCAAAAGAAATTTAGCTTAGCTAAGCCCCTATTGGAAGATATCTTAAAAAATTCTGGTAAAAAGCTTGTAGATGATTACCATGACAACTACAAAACTACGACTAACAATAACGCTGAATCGCTTTTTGAAGTACAATTCTCTGTAAACGATGGATCAACAGGCGGTAGTGGTAATCAAGGTGACAACTTGAACTGGCCATACACTGGCGCCTCTCCGGGTCGTGGATGTTGTGGATTTTACCTACCTTCACAAAACCTAGTGAATGCATTTAAAACTACAGCTGACGGCCTTCCAATGATTGGTAAAAACAAAGCAGGATTGGAGGATACGTACAATAATGTAGATTTACCGAACGATCAAGGTATTGGTACAGCTGCAGCTTTCACGTTAGATGTTTCTCAAACGGTGGATCCTCGTTTAGATTGGACCGTAGGTCGTCGTGGTGTAAACTTCTTAGATTGGGGTAAAATGCCAGGGGCATCTTGGATTCGTGACCAAAACTACTCTGGTCCGTATACAGGTAAAAAATGGATGTATTATTTAGCTGAAGAAGGAAGCACGACACACTCAACGAACCGTCGTTCAGTTAATAACAACTACCGTCTTTTGAAGTTATCCATGGTTATTTTATGGTTAGCTGAGGTAGAGGCGGAAGCTGGTAATCTAGCGAAAGCTGAAGAATATGTAAATATGATTCGTAATCGCGCTAAGGGAAGTAAAGTACAAGATGCTTCAATAAAGAACGTTGTAAATCCATATCCTACTGGTACATTCGCAGCAAATGGTAAAGACTATGCACTAAATGCAGTATATATGGAAAACCGTTTGGAATTTGCTATGGAAGGCCATCGTTTCTTCGACTTAGTTCGTTGGGGAATTGCGTCTGACTTCTTGAACAAGATGTATATCCCTAAAGAGTCTGTATCAGGTACAGACTTAACCGGAAGAACATATAGCAAAAGAAGTTATTTGGCTGGAAAATCATTTGACCCGGCTAAGAATAATTACTTCCCTCTTCCGATTGATGAGATTTTAAACTCACAAAAAGATGGAAAACCTACCCTTAAGCAAAATAATGGTTATTAATAGCTAAGGTTATTTTGAAAAAGTCAGGATCGTAAGGTCCTGACTTTTTTGTTTTAGCGGTATTTTATTCGAGGTTGATTATATTAGTAGTATCGTATGAATAGGGTAAGGATAATTCTTTTAGTGTGGATAGTATACTGCTCATGTACTAGTACGAGCCAGTTAGCTATTCCTTTTTCAGTGGATGCTTATCAATCTTCATCAGCTTATTTGCGTACTGTATCTCATGGTGAAAGTGAAAGTGAAAATGTAGCAGAACGAATGGCCATTCATACAGCTCAAATTGAATTAACTTCCTTCATTCAGACTTTAATTAAAAATGTAAGTACTGAGTTTAATTCAGCCTTTCAGTCGGCTGAATTAGATGGATGGAATACCTATTTTCAGAAAGAGGAAATGTCAATAGCACAACAAACAATGACCCAATTAAGGGTGGTAGAAAAAAAAGTAATTTTGCGATCAGATCAGCGGTATGAAATTTGGGTGATAGTGGAATTGCCTAAAAAGGATTTTGTAGATGGATTTGAACGTATTTTTTCTGCTTCGAAAGCAAGTAGCCTAGAAGAGAAAAAGAATCGTTTTCGGCAAGTTTTTGATAGGGAATGGGCTAAATTAGTACAATAAGTGGAAAGAATGAGAAAGTTAATAATATTACTGTTTTTATTAAGTATTGGTCAGTGGGCTTTTAGTCAAGTGAGTTTTGATTTGACTAAGTCAAAAGAAGTAGAATCGGCTTTAGCTGAATCACATTATTTTCATTTAGCAAGTAGGCCCTATGTTCCTGGTGTAACGAATCTAGAAGAATTGAAGACTCAGTTGGAAGTAGACTTAAAGGCTTCTTTAGCTAAAAATATTATTTCTAAGGTTCGGTTAGAGGACAAATCTAAATCGGTTTCCTTAAGTGTTAAAGATCAAGGAAATAGGAAAAATAATAGTCTACGCGAGGTTACAAATTTTGAATTTAACAGTAATATAGAATCGGAAATAACCTTTAGTGACTTGAAGCCTCTGTTTCAGGAGGATATGAGAAACAGACGATTATATGGTTTGATTTATATCAGTAAGGAGAAGTTTTTAGTTCAAAATTTGGCAAAAATTCATTACGCCTTGAATAAAATATTGGAAGAAGTTTCCTCTTTTTCGGTTCAAAATGTAGCACATGCTCGGGTTATTCAGTTGAAATACAACGAATATTTGAAGCAGAAAAATGACATTTATTCTTTAATTGAAGTACAGAATATGCTAGATCCCGGTCGAATAGCGAAAGAGGAATCTTTGTTAGGACAGGTGGCTTCTTTGGAAAAGTATTTAATTGAATTGATGACCTTAGTGGAGTCTGGCGAGTTTCAGACAGATTTAGTGGCTGTAAAAGAGAAATTGCATGCAGAGGATTTTAAAGGAGCACTTTTGGATTTCGAAAAGATGGCAATAAAATATCCAGATAATCCCACCTTACTAACGGAGAAAGTAGCGGCACTAGATTTGATCGAAGATTATTTTCAACCTAAAGTTGCTTCTAGTGATTATTTATTTGCACTTCAAACGATAAAATATGTAGAGGGATTAGATCGCAGTTTTTCTACCCGTTATTTTGAGGTCAAAAAGATTTTAATTAAAAAGGCATTTGATTCCTATATCTCTAAAGCTGAATCAAGTGTGTCCAATAGGGATTACATAGACGCTAAACTTTTATTAGGAAAGATTAGGGAATTCCGCTATTTCGATAGTGACCGATTCGATCAGTTAGAAAAGCTAATTGAAGACTCTATGTTTAGAGATAAGATTACAGAGATTGACCAAAAAGTAGCGGTTGGCAACCTAATGGATGCTTACTTACTGATTGTATCAACGAAGCGAGCCTATCCATTGCGAAATATGAGTGAAATCATATACCGGGAACAGGCGGTTATCGAAGGGTTGACAGAACAAAAGGTGAAAGAAATTAAGGCCCAACGCCCCATGACCTGGCAATTACAAATAGGAGGGGGGCTTATTTCAAATTTCTATAATTTACCTGCAGCAGATATTTCAAATTATACAATAGCTACTGCGTCCAGTGTAGGAGAGATAGGTTTGTATAAAAAGACAGGGATTAAAAGATTTGAAGGGTTTGATGGAGGTGCACCGATGTATACGGCAAATGCTGTAGGTTTTAGACTGGCAGTTTGGTATCCGAATAAAGTGTATAAATCCCCTTTACCAGGTGCAGCGCAATACGATGCTGGTTTGTTTTTAAAATCAACCGTATTAGAGCCTCAGTTATCGTTCTATATATTACGGTTTTGTAATTTGAACGTCGGTAAGATGCTAGGTGAAATAGTAGATGCTAAATCAAATTCAGTTGTTAATACAAATTCAGATTATTATACCTTCACTCTTGGAATTAGACCTAGAATAGCTAATTTGATGTTGAACATTAATGGCAAATTAATTTCTGACATGGTTAATAAAAATTATATTACCGTTCAAGCGACGTTAAATATAGCTTTGGATTTTGTTCGTCGATTTAAGGAATCGGAGAGATCTGATATTCGAAATGGAATTATAAAGTTAAAGGAAAAAATGTAAATTACTGATGATGAGGCCACTACGCTATTTAACGCCTTATTTCTTGTTTATATTAGCTTTTCTAGCATTTACTAAGAGTGGTTTATATTGTTGGGGACCCTTAGCGTATCTGTTCTTTTTGATTCCTATTTGTGAATTATTTATAGCCCCTAATTCGGATAATTTATCGGAGCAGCAGGAGCAGGCGGCTAAATCAAATCTATTTTTTGATTTGGTCTTATGGTTAACTGTACCTATGCAATTAGGAGCCTTGTATTTATTTTTAACTAGTTTAAATCAGGGACTTTCTATTTTTGATACGGCTGGTCGAGTAGTAACAATGGGATTGTTGTGTGGGACTTTTGGAATTAATGCGGCACATGAATTAGGTCATCGGGTGTATAAATTTGAGCAGTTTCTTGCCAAAATTCTTCTACTTACCAGCCTCTATATGCATTTTTTTATCGAGCATAATAAAGGGCATCACAGGCATGTAGCAACTTCAGAGGATCCTAGTACAGCCTTTTTTAAGCAGAACTTATATGCTTTTTGGATTCAAACTTTTGTAGGGACACAACGAAAGGCTTGGCAGATTGCGATTTCGGAATCAAAAAATATAGTTTTCAATGAAATGGCCTTATTTCAGCTGATTCAATTTAGCCTTTTAGGTTTGATTTATTATTTTTTCGGAGGCTTTGTTCTTGTATGCTTCCTTGTAGCTGCCTTCATAGGAGCAGCCCTTTTAGAAACGGTGAATTACATTGAACACTATGGATTGCAAAGAAAACAAGCGAAGACTTCCTATGAGCGTGTAAAGCCTGCTCACAGCTGGAACAGTAATCATGTTCTAGGGCGATTAACACTGTTCGAGTTGAGTAGACATAGTGATCATCATTATTTGGCCTCTAGAAAATACCAAATTCTTCGTCATATGGACGATGCCCCCCAAATGCCGACTGGATACCCTGGAATGATTTTACTAGCTCTTATCCCCCCGCTTTGGTTTAAGGTGATGCACAAACAAATGGAAGTTTATGACATTATCCCCTAAATTTATAAATTACTTTTTATTCATTTCTTGAATAAGAGCTTTCAACTCATTCATTTCCTTAAAATTTACCTTCTGCGACTTAATAAAAGCAATCGCCTTTTCTGCATCGGCACCAAAAGCCTCTTTAAGTATTTTTTCTTTGTTTTTCAATAAATACACTTTTCCATCAACAGCTACGAAAATATCTTGTTCGTCTTGAAAAACCTTTGCTGCTTGGGCACCATAGGTAGCGGATGGATCATCAGTCATCACTTTATACGGATGAAATAGCAAGGAATATTTCCCCTTTTCTAAAACTTGAACAAATCGCTTTTTCTTGACTGTAGGCACCTCATATTCTGAGGTAAATTCGATCAATTCTCCTGAGGAAGAGGTGTAAGTAAATTTAGATAACTTATCTGGTCCATAGGAAAATTGACCACCATCTAATTTATACTCCAAATTATTTGAATAAGCATTCAATGCAATATTCAGGCCCTCTACTTTTAGACCATTATTGAGATATAAAACTCCCTTTTTAAAGTCTTCTAAATAAGCAGAACCTTTAACTCCAATATACGGATTTGCAGTAATAGGCATTCCTGTTCCATTATCACGCAGAATGGCCAATTGTCCATTAGACACCATAGGAGATACTCCTAGAATAATAAAGAAGAATATTTTTTTCATCATTTGTAGAAGATAAAAAGACCGGATAAATCCGGTCTTTTTACTAGTTGAAGTTTAACAAAACAAAATTATCGAGTAATTCGAAGTTGAACTTTGTTGTAATTAGTGTTGTAGCCGATCTCATCGTTTCCATCAAGCTGGAGCAAAAGATCAACAGAACCACCAATTCTACCTGTGTTGACAACATTCACAGTTAATGTACCAAAGCTACTACCTTTAGGGATCGTTAATTTACCCGTCATTGTATAGTCTTTACCACTTACAGCTGTGGTAGCAGCGCCAGTCACGGCAGAGTACATGATTATTTCATCAGATGCTCTGTGTGCGCCTACAAGATTTACACGAAAGCTAACTGTACCTACAGTATTAGCTACTGTAATTCTAGGATATGTCTCACCTGCTAAAGGCGTACGTTCTACGGCGTCTTGAAACTCTAATACACTTCCTTCCCATTTAGGGTAGTTTTGCTCAATGCAAGAAGAGGATACAAGGACTAAGGCCAGTAAGTATAATAAATATATTTTTTTCATGATTTCAAATTTTAGTAGCCTCTGTTTTGTTTAATATTAGGATTACCGTCCACCTCACGCTGAGGAATTGGAGGCAGAATCTTGAAATCTTCGAACGATAAGTTCACAACTGGTGTTGTTTTCACGATTGCTCTTCCATAACGCTTTAAGTCAAAGAAACGGTGACCTTCAAATGCAAACTCTTTGAATCTTTCTAAAAGAATTTCTTCTAAAAGCGCATTCCCTGATAACTCTACCGCAGGTAAACCTCTCAAGGATTTGAATGCATTTAATTCAGTAAGGGCAGCAGATTCATTCTTTAACTGGTAATTAGCCTCTGCTCTGTTTAAGTGCATCTCAGACTTGCGAATCACAGGTACATTGTCAGCATAAGCAAAACCAGATTTAGCCATAAACTTGGTACATTCGATTTGACGACCAGCTCCTCTAACAGTGTTACCCGTCGTATACAATTGTGCTCTAACGTCAGCATTTCTAGTTACATCCCAGTTATTATTGTCAGTTGCTGGTGTCCCCGTCTGTAATGCCGTCAATCCAAAGAATCCTCTAACAGTAGCATTTGGAATGAAATCACCCCATCCACCTTGAGAATTTTTATTTGCAAGGCTCAAGATAGCGGTATAAGTTGATTGTAAAGACTCATTCACACCAATTGATTCTTCTGCTAAGGCAAAACGTACCTCGAACATAGATTCAGGGTTTATAGCAGCTCTCCATCCACTCACATAGGCTGCACCAGAAGTAACAGTACCTACATTACTTGCTAAGGCAAGAGTAGATTCTGAAACCACTTTAGTCCAATCTCCTCTGTATAAAGCAACGCGAGATAACAAGGCTGAAGCAGCTGGTCCAGAACCGTATTGAACGCCTCTTCCTGCAGGTACTAATTTTTTAACATCCTCAAGATCCTTATATATTTGCTCATATACCGCATCAATTGTTGATCGTGGTGTTTTACGAGTTAAGGCTTCTTCAGAGGTGATTACACCTTCTAATACGACTGGTATACCTCCTTGGCCAATTACACCAGGTTGGAATACAGCAGTAGGAATGTAAGAGTAGACTTTTACTAAGTCGAAATAGTATAAAGCTCTTAAGAACTTAGCTTCTCCTTCCCAACGCGCCTTCTGAGCATCCGTTGCACCTTGAACTTTGCTGATATTAGCTAAGATTAGGTTAGCCTCATTGATGGCAAAATAACTATTTTGCCATGTACCGAAATGTGATCCTGGTTGGTTATTGTTTTCACCAATCAAACGACCAGAGTTGCTAGTTGTTTGACCTACATCTGCTAATGCATCGGATACCGCTAACAAATCACGGCCGTAGTTACGTGCAGATCTTAATTTAGAATATACTGAATTAAGTGCTGCATTCATCGCGTCAGGCGTATTTAAAGCTCCATTTGCATCAATTGATTGTTTAGGATCTACCTGAAGTAAACTATCGCAAGAACTTAATAGGAGGGAACCTACTAAGGCAAGAGATAAGTAAAATTTAGTATGTAATTTCATATTTTTTTCCTTTTATAGATTAGAATCCGATTTGAACTCCTAGTGTATAGCTCTTAGTCAAAGGAATAGCACCTGTACCTGCTCCTGTAAACTCTGGATCATATCCAGGGTAATCTGCGTAGGTCCATAAGTTAACTCCTTGAAGGTAAATGCGTGCACGCGTCAAGCCGATTTTATTGACTAAGCTAGGCTGAAAGCTGTAGGCTAAAGTCAATTGTGAAAGTCGAATAAAGTCAGTCTTCAAAATTGCTGCATCACCTGAGTTTCTGCTTGCACCTCTTGTTTCATTACCGCCATTAGTTGTTAAATTTCTTGGAATATCCGTGATCTGTCCTGGCGTTTTCCAAGCTCTATCGTTTACTTCGCGAAGTGCATTTAAAGTTAATCTCGTTCCGTTTTCTCGTAAGAAACCGTACTGTCCATCAGTCGTAAACCCACCATACTCATAAACAAAGAAGGTAGTTAATTCTAAACCTTTGTAAGAGAAAGTATTATTCATACCACCAAAGATGGTAGCTAGCGAAGAACCTCTATAAACTCTATCTGCCGCTAATGGCAAATAAGTGATTCTACGATTGATATCGTACCACATTGGACGGCCAGTAGCCGGGTTAACTCCTGCATATTGCGCTGCAAAGAAAGCACCTTCACCGCTTCTACCTACAGGCTGACCTACAGCGATTCCTGGGTTGGCAGGTAGAAATGATAAACCATCATATAATTTTACTATCTGGTTCTTAATTTGGGAGAAGTTAAAACTACTATTCCAACGGAAACCAGCATTATCTACGTTAACTGTAGAGATTTCAACTTCAATACCTTTGTTTTGAAGCTCACCTACGTTATTTGAAATACCACTGAAACCATTCGTCCAAAGGATAGGCTGACTCAATAATAATTCCTTCGTTCTACGATCAAATAGGTCTACTGAACCTGTGATTCTGTTATCAAAGAATCCGAAGTCCACACCAACGTTTGAGGTATTATTCGTTTCCCATCCAAGGTTTAAGTTAGCTAGTGAGGAAGGTAAGATACCCGCACTTCCTGAATAGTTACCACCACCACCGTAAAGGCCTCTTGCATCAAAGTTTCCGATTTGATCATTACCAGTCAAACCATAAGAAGCTCTAAACTTCATTTCTGAAATTAGTTTTGAATCCTTAAGGAAATTTTCTTCTGCCACACTCCATCCTAAACGAATAGATGGGAATAAACCATATTGGTTGTTCGCTCCAAAACGGGAGGATCCATCATAACGAGCTGTGATAGTTGCTAAGTATTTCTTCTTGTAATCGTAATTAACAGAAGTAAATGCGGAAGCTCTTCTATATCCAGTCCAGAAGCCAGTAATTGATTCTGGAGTAGCAGCAGATTGAATGGTTCTAAATTGGAAGGTAGGGAAACCAATACCTGCACCTGAAATACCTTCTCTCACTTCAGATAAATATTCTACACCTAATAGGGCAGAAATATTGTGAACTGCATTGAAAGATTTATTCCAGTTTAATGTTTGCGTTGTAATAAAACGAGTTCTCCAGTCAGACTGAACCGAACTTCTACCTATCACACCAGCTCCATCTGGAGTACGTGGATCACGGTAATTATCACCCTGTAGTAAACGATAATCTAATCCAAACAAAGAACGGAAAGTTAGGTTGTTCGCAACTTTGTAGTTCGTAATCAAATTACCTACTACTGTATTTGTACGCTGTAAACCTGTATTATAGGCGTTAACTAACACCACATTCTGACCTAATACTCCGGCAATGGCTGTATTGTAAGTACCATCTTCGTTGTAAATCGCATTGTGAGGCAATACGGCAGATGCAGAGAAGGCCGGGTTACCTAAGAAAGAACCTTCCACTGCAAATGGGACATTTTGCGTAAACGTTGATAGATTAATGTTAGTCTCTATATTTAAACGCTTAGTTGCTTGATGCGTTAAAGCTACTCTTACCGTTCCTCTTTCAAAGTCAACAGGCTTAAATGAGGACTCTTGGTAGTTATATGAACCAGATAATAAGAAGGTAGTTTTGTCATCTCCTCCAGAAACGTTCATCTCATAGTTATTGAGTCTACCAGTTCCCATCACTGCACGTTGCCAATCGTAATTAGGTAAAGCCAAGCCTATAGCATCTAATGCCGGTCTTGTTTGAGAAGCCCAGTTAGATGGAAGACGGCCCATATTGCTCAATGCATTTGCTTCAGGATTCGAAACGCCAGAATTAATAAATGCATCTCTACGCATTCCATACCATTCAGAACCCGAAAGTATATCTAGGTACTTCATTGGCTGAGTTTCTCCAGAAAAGGCATTTAATTCAAACTTAGCTTTTCCTTTCTTTCCTTTTTTAGTAGTGATAATAACTACCCCGTTAGCCGCTTGAGATCCATAGATGGCAGCAGAAGCAGCATCTTTTAAGATTTCCATTGACTCGATATCATTCGGGTTCAAAAAGGCAAGTGGGTTAGATTGTGTGAATGCCGCGTTAGATGTATTGTTTAACTGTACCCCATCTACGATAAATAAGGGTTCATTACCTGCAGTAATAGAGCCCACACCACGAATACGGATATTTACCGAACCACCTGGAAGACCGTTAGACGATCTAACTTGTACCCCTGACGCACGTCCTTGTAGGGCACGGTCAAAAGATTGTAATGGTAAGTTTTGAATAGATGATCCTTTAACAGAAGATACAGCACCCGTCACTTCACGTTTCGTTTGCGTACCATAACCTGTTACGACCACCTCATTCAAGGCTGTGTTATCCGTTTCCAAACCTAGGTTTATGATGGTTCTGTTTCCAACATTCACCTCTTGAGCAACTAGTCCCACAGATCTGAATACTAACACACTTTTTCCAGTAGGAACGTTTATGGAGTATTTACCATTCAAATCGGTGGTAGTACCCACAGTCGTACCTTTAACAAGAACTGATGCACCTGGTACACCCATTCTATTTTCTACAGAAGTAACTGTACCGGTAATCACACGCCCTTGGGCAAATGCTATCGCATTAACCATAAGCATTGTGAGACCTAGGAGTAAAATTTTCCTCATATTAATTAATTTGTTTGTTTATGGCCCGTCAAATACGAAATCTTGAAACGCTTAACTCTCTAAATTTTGAGTCATTCATCTCAAATACACTAACTTGTTGAAGGATAATGCATTTAAATCGATACAACGGACTGTTGATTCGGTGCAAGTTAAATTTTTTTTTCTTTGATTTCTACAAAAATGTATAATTTTTTTATCAAAATTTAACCTAAGCATAACAGGGGTTATTAATGTTAAGCTGTTCAATCCAAATACCCATTTCTGAGTTTTAAAAAAATAAAAAAAGGCCATCCAAAATGTTTGGATGGCCCTTTAAAGGAAACTTTTATTGCTAATTAGTTCAAGAACTCATCAAAAGTTAAGCTCACATAGTACATGGAACCTACAGTAGGGTTACCCCATGCTTGTCTGTATCCATCACTGAACATGTTATTTCCACCAATTTTCAGGTTAGACTTTAATGACTTCATTTTAAAACTTACTTGAGCATCGAAAGTTCCGAATGCAGGCATCTTAGATAATTGGAAGGTAGATACATCTGCATTTACGAATGAAGACTGCCAAACAAATTCATCCTGCCATCTGTACGACATAGAGAAACCAATGTTCTTTACAATCTCACGGTTCGCGAAATTCAATACATAGCGGAACTCAGGAGTATTGAAAGAAGGCTGGAATCCAGTTGCTCTCAACTTCTCTAAGTCCTGAAGTTTATTGTAAGATACGTTACCTCCAATAGTGTAGTTTTTAGGTAAACGGTAATCCAATCCTACTGCCCAACCATAAGATTTGATGATTTCTTTTCTATTAACAGGCAATGAGTAGACACTTCTAGTACTAGAATTCAATAGGTTAAGACCTAAAGTTGATGCAGGACTTGTAGCAACGTAGTTTTTGTCCTGAACCAATACTTGACCGCCAATGAAATTTTCAAAGTTATTGTAGTAACCATAAGCATCGACTAACAATTTGTTAGCAAACAATCCCTTGTAACCTAACTCATAAGATTGAACAATTTCTGGCTTGAATTCCTCCGCTTTGAATGGCACCAATAGAGCTTGATTTGCCGCTGCTGCATTTGCAGGAACTAATTGAGCAGCTATTTGAGGTACGATAGAAGGTACTAAAGCTGCAATAGCTGCAGGAGCCTGAGCAGCTGGAATCAGACCAGCAATTACTTGCTGAGTTATGATAGAAGTTGCTTGAGTAATTGCTAACTGAGTTGCCTGCGCAATTGAAGCTTGATAAACAGGTGAAGAAGGCTGAGTAGCAGATAAAACTGCTCCACCAAATTGCGTTACCGTAGCTAGTGTATAGGCTGGGTTAGTAGCGAACTTGTAACGATCTCTAAAGAAAGGTAAACCACCGATTAAACGTGCCTGAGGAGTTACCAAGTCGATGAACAGATCTTGTGTCGTCGGCATACGGAATCCAGTTTGGAAAGAGGCTCTAAAGTTGTGCGTTCCTTCAGTATAAACTGCAGATACACGTGGAGATACTTGACCTTTAAATCTTTCTTTCTTATCATATCGAGCAGAAGCCGTCAATCTAAGCTTATCATCAAATAAAGACTTGGCACCTTGAATATAAGCACCATGCTCGTTGTTAGTAAACTCTTTGCCATTATCATCAGTAGCAAATAGCGTCTTATCAGAATTCAATTCAAAAACTCTAAAGTTTGCGCCGATTACAAAATCAGCCCATTTAATTTCTTTAAATTGGTAAGAACCCTCTACGTGGTATAAGTTTGTTTTATCCACAAATTTAGCACCTACTCCAGAAGCATTCCCTGGAATTGGAAGATTTACAACGTTATTTTTGGCAGCTTCAAATTCTGGAGTTCCCGGGATTAATCTACCTTGGTCAGCAAATCTTCTTGCTGCATCGTGAGCTAAAGCCTCGCTCAACCCACCCGCTCTAGCCTGAGCAAATGCTCCTACGTACTGAGGGAACCAAAGAGTACTTGGTTTCCATGCTTCGTTGATACCTTGTGCGGAAATACCTACAGCAAATGCATCACCAGAACGCTCTTGTGTGGTGTAAGCTCTTAAGAACCAGTTAGCGCCTTTCAATTCAGCTTTAAGTTGACTTAATTGGAAGTTAGCGATTGAGTAGCGATCAGCACCCGTATAAACCGTAGTTCCGAAACCATAGTTACCTTGAATGATTGCCTCCACACGGTCATTAATACGATAATGAAGTGCTGCATTAAATTTTAATGATTTCGTTCCATAATCGGCTAAATCAGATTCTCTATAACCTGTTCTAGAAATAGATGTTTGTGGAATCAAAGGAAGTACTGCAGCAGGTAAAGCGCCTGCGGAGATCATACTTTGAGCAGTAGAGTACATGTTAACGTTAGTTTCATCACCATATACGTTGACTCCGTTATAACCTGGATTGGTATCACGCGTACCATTTGCGATTCTAAAACCATTCAATAAAGACTGGTCTCTGAAATCGTTTGCTTGCCAATCATCTGCTTTTAAGTAAGAAAAATTTACTTTAAAGGCTACCTTGTTACTGAATGCTTTAGCAAATCTAGCACTGAAGTCATAGAAACCTGTTTGTGCAGTAGTTCTATCTTTTTGATCCATCAAACCTGATCTAACATTCACAGAAAGACCTTGGTATAAGAATGGACTTTTAGAGTTCATTAATAGGATACCATTAATTGCGTTAGGGCCATAAAGTGCTGAAGCTGCTCCAGGAAGCAATTCAACGCTTTCCAAATCCAATTCAGGAATACCTACAATGTTACCCACAGAGAAGTTTAAACCAGGAGCCTGGTTATCCATACCGTCGATCAATTGTACCGTTCTCACGTTACCGTTGGCGTTAAAGCCTCTTGTATTAAATGATTTAAAGGTCAAGGACTGTGTGCTCATTTCTACTCCCTTTAAATTATTTAAAGCATCGTAGAAACTAGCTTGAGGGACATTGCGAATGGCAAGGATATTCATTTTTTCAACAGATACTGGAGATCTGAGGATACTTTCTTCCACTCTTGAGGCTGAAACTACTACATCTTGTCCTAAAACAGATGTCTCAGTTAATTCAACCGAAAGGGTAGACATTCCTCTTTTGATTTCGACTTCTTTCGTTCCGAAACCAACCATAGAGAAAACCAAAGTAAATGGAGCCTCTTGATTGACTTTCAAGGAATACTTACCGGATAGGTCAGAAATTGTTCCAGTTACTTTTCCTTTAACCTGGATGTTCACCCCTAGCAAAGTTTCCTTCGTGTTTGCATCCGTGACTGTACCTGAGATGGTAGTCTGAGCAAGTGAAACAGTGGATCCTAATAAAAGGAATACAACCACCGAAAGCACTGAACTCCAGATTTTTCTGGTAAAATTTTTCATATTCTAAATTTTGTAAAAAGTTAATATGTTGTTAATAAAGTTGAATACAACCCAATTTTTTCGAAATTTAAAGGAAAAAGACAACTTTCTATACTTTTTATGAAAAAAATTCTTAAAAATTGAACTTTTACGAGTTAGGGTGATTTAGGCTAGTGGTTGTAAGACATAACTCTTGAGAATAGGATTCTAAGCCAACAAAAATTAATATGAATAGCAAAAAGAAAGCTAATTCTGAGAATATGTCAATTAAAAGAAGGTATAACGTAAATTAGAATTTGGACCCACCACTAAAATATTTTAAAAAATTTATAAAAAATCCGTAGTGGCTATGTTATGTTTTCATTAAAAATTATAAAATTTGTTGTTTGAAAAATAATTTGACAATAAAGTATACCTATTAAAATCATGTATACCTTTGGAAATTGTTTTTTAACTATAAATCAAACTTTATCAAATCAAAAATTATGAAGCTAAATTTACTAAAGAATTTGCTTGCCCTGTTTGTACTCTTAATGAGTGTAAGTACAGCGATGTCTCAGGGAGTTACAACCTCCGGTATCACCGGATCCATAACTGAAGCTAATGGACAACCACTTCTAGGTGCTAGTGTGGTCGTTACTCACCTTCCTTCAGGAACGCGCTATGGTGCGGTATCAAATTCAGAAGGAAAGTATTCAATTCCAGGTATGCGTGTGGGAGGGCCTTACAAGGTATCTGCTTCCTTCATCGGATTTTCTACAAAAGAAATCGACGGATTGAACCTTTCTCTTGGAACGTTCGCTAACCTGAACATAACACTTAAGGAGGATGGAAAAGTACTTTCTGAAGTAGTAGTAAGTGCTAATCAAAACAGCCTATTCTCCAGTGAGCGTACGGGTGCAAGCACATCTATCGATAATAGAACGCTTAATAAACTTCCAACGATCTCCAGAAGTATTAATGATTTCACGAGATTGTCTCCACAATCGAATGGCCAGTCTTTTGCAGGTCAAGATTCAAGATTGAATAACATTACCGTTGACGGTTCTTATTTCAATAACTCATTTGGATTAGGTTCTGGTTCTAACCCAGGTGGTAGAACAGGTGTTTCTCCTATCTCTTTAGATGCTATCGAGCAAATCTCGGTAAACGTGGCTCCATATGATGTGAGACAAGGTAACTTTACCGGTGCAGGTGTTAACACGGTAACTCGTTCTGGTACGAATGAATTCTCGGGATCGGCTTATTATTTCACAAGAAATAACGATAACGTAGGTAAAATTGCTGGTAATAATCGTTTTGATCCCGGTACGTTTAACTACAATCAAGTAGGATTCCGTGTAGGTGGTCCCATCATTAAAAACAAGTTATTCTTCTTTGCTTCATTTGAAGATGAGAAAGAAGCAAGACCAGGTACAACTTGGAAAGCGAATTCTGGATCGGATCCAATTACAGGTAACGTAACTCGTGTTTTAGCTTCTGACCTGGATGGATTGAGCTCTTATCTAAGAAGTAAGTTTAACTATGAAACGGGTCCTTACCAAGGATATAACAACCTTACAGTAGGTACTAAGTTTTTGGTTAAGTTTGATTACAATATTAATGACAAGAACAAATTAAGTTTGAGATACAATCACTTAAATTCTTCTACTGATGTGTTGATGTCTGGTTCTTCTTCTTTAGGTTTCGGTAACCGTAACTTTAGATCTGAAGCATTAAATTTCCAAAACTCTAACTACAGCATCATGGAGAACATCCGTTCTCTAGTGGCAGAATTGAATTCACGTATCGGTAATAACGTATCCAATAATTTAATAGTGGGGTATACTTACCAAGACGAAAGCCGTGGTGAGAAGGGAACTTTCTTCCCTATGGTGGATATCTTGAACGCTGGTTCTACTTATACTTCTTTCGGATTTGAGCCTTTCACTCCTAACAACGAGTTGAGATACAAGACGTTCCAAATCCAAGATAACTTACAAATCTTCAAAGGAAACCATACGTTCACGGCAGGATTTAGCTATGAAAACTACCAGTCAGAAAACATTTTCTTCCCTGGTTCACAATCTGTATATGTATACAACTCTTTGGCTGATTTCTACAAGGATGCAGATAATTTCCTTGCTAATGGCAATAAAGTAGCTTCTGGCGTAACACAAAGAAGATTTCAAGTTCGTTGGAATAATATCCCGGGATCGGATAAGCCAGTACAGCCTTTAGAAGTAAACTATGGTGGAGTATTCATTCAAGATGAGTGGCAAGCTAGACCTAACTTGAAGTTAACAGCAGGTTTAAGAGTAGATGTTCCTATCTTCGAACAGACTGCACTTAGAAATACAGAAATGGAGAGCATGTACTTCAGAAATCCAGCTGGAGCTTATGTAAACTTCAGAACAGATGCACTTCCAGAGGCTAATCTATTGTGGTCTCCACGTGTAGGCTTTAACTGGGATGTATTTAATAATCAAATGACACAGGTTAGAGGTGGTTCAGGTGTATTCACTGGTCGCCCTGCTTATGTTTGGATTTCTAATCAAGTGGGAAATAATGGTATCTTGACTGGTTTTGAACAACTTGATAACACGACTACTCGACCTTTCAACCCAGATCCTAATACGTACAAGCCTTCTGTAGTGACTGGTGCACCAGCATCATCTTACGAGCTTGCCTTGACTGAGACTGACTTTAAGTTTCCTCAAGTATGGAGATCTAATATCGCTATTGATCAGAAATTACCTGGTGGGATTATCGCAACAGGTGAATTTATTTACAACCAAGATGTGAACGGAGTAGCTTACTACAACGCTAACTTGCCGGTTGCATTCTCTCAATTTACTGGAAATGACAACCGTTACAGATGGAATGCGGCTACTAACCCTAACCGTATTAATGGTAAGATCCCGAATGCAGTGACTTTATCTAATCAAGCGGTTGGTAACTCATGGGTAGCTTCATTCTCTTTAGAAAGACCATTTACAAATGGATTATTCTTGAAGACGGCCTATAGTTATGGTGAATCTAAAAACACCGTGGATCCAGGATCTATTGCTGCAGGTACTTGGTTCGGAAACCCAATTACGAATGATCCGAACAATCCAGCTTTAGCTAACTCAGCTAACTTCATGGGACACCGAGTTTTTGCTATCGCATCTTACTCTAAAGACATCTTCAAGATCGGTAATACTTCAGTATCTCTTTTCTGGGAAGGAAGAACCCTTGGTAACGCTAGTTATGTAGTGGGAGGAGATTTGAATAATGACGGAGGTACTGCAAACGATTTGATCTACATTCCAAAAACCAAAGCGGAAATGAATTTCCAATCATTTACTGCTAGTGGAAAGACTTTCACAGCTGCAGAGCAAGCGGATGCATGGGAAAAGTATATTTTACAAGATGAGTACTTAAGTGCTAATAGAGGTAAATATGCTGAAAGAGGTGGAGTTATTATGCCAATGGTATTCCGTGCTGACCTTTCATTTGCTCAGCAATTGTTTACTAACATCGGCGGCAAGAGAAATACCTTGGAATTCCGTATGGATATTCTAAACGTAGGAAATCTAATTGATGCTGATTACGGTGTAGGTAAGACTTTCAATTCAACACAGCCTCTGGTAACTGGAACACCTTCGGTTAGTGCAGATGGTAGACCTCAATACAGATTCAGAAACCTTGGTACAAGTTTGATTTCTGAAACGTACAGAGCTACAGCCGGCGTTTCTGACGTGTGGAGAATGCAGTTTGGCTTAAGATATATCTTCAACTAAGCTGAAGGTATTGAATAAAAAAGCGTCTCGGTGATTACCGAGACGCTTTTTTTATGTACAGTAAGATATAAAACTCAACCCTTCCA
>JBEBDF010000014.1:0-34467 GCA_041157105.1 Bacteroidota bacterium
GATCCCAAAGACATCGGTAATTCGGGTAGCTTCTTCAAGAATCCGACCGTATCGGCCTCAGAAGCAGCTCGCCTACTTGCTGAAAATCCGGGTATTCCTCATTATCCAGTAGAGGGAAGTTCAGAGGTTAAATTTCCGGCGGGATGGTTCATTGAAAAGGCTGGTTGGAAGGGTTACAGGAAAGGGGATGCGGGTGTGCATGCGAAGCAGGCACTCGTTTTAGTGAATTATGGAGAGGCGACAGGCGGAGAGATTTTGGCCCTATCTGAAGAAATTAAGAAATCAATTAGAGATACATTCGGCGTTTCATTAGAGACCGAGGTAAATATTTTATAACATGACATTACCCACTTTAGCGAATTTAGGCAAAGGCCCCTTCTTTTTGATGGCAGGATCTTGTGCGATTGAAAGCAACGATTTAGCCTTTGAGATCGCCGAAAAGATTGATGGCCTAACAAAGGCTATGGGTATTCCCTATATTTTCAAAGGTTCGTACCGCAAAGCTAATCGGACAAAAATCGATTCATTTACTGGTATTGGTGATATCAAAGCGTTGGAGATTCTCCAAGCGGTGGGGAAACATTATTCCTTGCCTACCGTAACCGATATTCACGAGAGTGCGGAAGCTGCTATGGCGGCAGCTTATGTCGATGTATTGCAAATCCCTGCTTTTCTTTGCCGTCAAACCGATTTACTAGCGGCAGCCGCCCAAACAGGCAAGGCTGTTAATATCAAAAAAGGCCAGTTCATGTCCGGTGCTTCCATGCGTTTCGCGGTAGAAAAAGTTTTGCATGAAAATCCGGAGGCAGTTGTTTATTTAACCGATCGAGGCAATTCGTTTGGTTATGGAGACCTAGTGGTGGATTACCGCAATCTTCCGGAGATGTCGGCGATGAATGTTCCGGTCATTATGGATTGCACGCACTCCTTGCAGCGCCCTAACCAAACAACGGGCGTTACGGGTGGTCAACCTGCTTTGATTGAAACGATTGCTAAAGCAGCTATCGCTGTAGGAGCAGATGGTATCTTCATCGAAACTCACCCCAATCCTTCGGTGGCTAAATCTGACGGCGCGAATATGTTGCCATTGGATCAGCTAGAGGGACTTTTAGAAAAGCTCTTGCGCGTTCGGGAGGCAATTGTTTAAGGCATTTTATAGAGGATTTGAACCGTAACATCGGTTTTTTTTGAACCTTGAATTAAGTCTAATCCTGATCCAATTTCTGTTCGGTCATCGTAGGAAACTCTAGCCCATTTTATAGCTAGTTGAATTTCTCTTTTCCATTGAAAAGCCATGACCAGGTTCGTTTTTAGACCCTTGCCTGCATAAGCGGGGAGAAGGAAGGAATAGGGAACACCTGGTTCATAAGCATAATTACGGGTGTCATAGCTAGGGGTATTCAGATACGCTATGCGGCCTTGAATCGACCATTTTCCTTTGTCCCACTTCGTGTCTTGTAAAACTAGATAGCCTATTTCGCTACCAAGTTTAGAGGCCATTGCGCGCAGGTGGAAATCCCAAGATTTTACCTTCAAATAATGCCCATCCAGGCTGATTTGTAACAGATCTTGGTTTTCTTTTTTGGTCCATTTCCCTTGAATGAATCCACGTGCAGCATGTCTTTTTTCCCAGATGAGCCTTGATAAAATTTCCCAGCCAAAGGAGTTAGATTCATTAACTCGGAATTTAGGTTCAGGGAAGCGAAAATAATCGAAGTAGGAGCTAAGCTTCCATTGCTTATTTATTTGATAGCTATGGCCCAGGAATAAGCCCATTTCATTCAAATTTTCTGAGTTTTCAGAAAGGCCGTTGGATTTAGGACTGAAATACCCGGCAGAGTAAATGCGTATCAAATAGGAGAGGTCCATTTTTTTCGAAATGGAGGTCGCACCTGATTGAAGGATGGCAAATTGTTGACCACCAGAATAAGCTATTTCTCCCACTAGGCGAATGTTTCGATAGGGATATTGAATGTGGATGGAATAATTTTTAAGATTGTCCCCTGACCATTCTTTCTTTTTATAACCTATGCCGTTGGGTTTTTTCAAGGACCAGTGCGTCCATACAGCGTTTAATTGCAAGATAAGGGGAGATGTCAAAGGGGAATAGAGGAGGGTCATTCCAGCTGTCTTCTCTTGCATCGCATCCATGTGGCTGATTTCAGAGGCCGTTCGATGGAATCCATCCTCGACACGGGAACGTAGGTATTTTAGGCCTAGCGAATCAGCTCCTGTGGTGGCGTCCAAGTTTCGATACGAAGCGAAGGCTTGGACTCTTAAAAATTCGGTCATTTTTAGGGTAGTATTGACTCCGCGATAATAGCCATATTCCACGCTGGAACTGTAAGCTAGTCCTCCAAGGTTGAACTTTTGGGTAGCTTTTATGCTTTCAAAACTCTTGCCTAAAGAGAATCCGCCCGATTGAACGAGTCCTTGTCCCCATTGATTGACAAAGTCCCCAAGGATGACTTTTTCGAGTATTCCTTTCGACTTAAATTCTATAAATCCACTACTAAAATCACTGAGGTTTTTTTCTCCTGCATCTTTTTGTAAAAGAAATCCTACGCGAAGATTTGCATTTAGCTGTCCTCTGTAACGTAAAATTTGGTTTGTTCGATCACCCACATAGCGTGTCTTGCTTCGTAAATCTGGTTCGGTAAAACCTTTTTTTGTTTCTGCCGTCCAGTCCGTTCTAAATAGAATCTGATGCGTCGATGAATTTGGTTTCCACCAGCTGGGATTTAACGGGTTGCACACAACATAGTCCTGAATTTTGCGTAGAAAGTCGAGTTCCCACCCCGGTATGGATTGTAGTTCTAAAATAGACTGAAAGGATCCGATTTGCTTACGAAATGCAAGAAATGAAGTGATTTGTTCTGCACTAAATAGCAGAGAAGACTGCAATTCTATCTCAGTTACTAAATTGATATTCAATGGATTAGCTAGGTAATAATCAAAGCTAGACTGCTTCTCTTCCTCCTCCTGGGAGGGAATTTGTGAAATAGCAAAAAGGGGGCAGAGTAAAAGCAAAAGCGTTTTCAAGGGAGTTGTTTTCCCCGAAATTACCTTCCTGTGGCCTATAAAGTCCCGTTAATACTGATAATGAAAATCAGTTAGTTGAACTTTCGTTCGATGATGTTGTGAAGTTCTTCCCAGATGGCTTCATTTTCTGCCGCTCGGTAGGCTTGGTAGCGATTCATTAATTCCGTTGCCCAAGTAGTAGCTTCGGCCTCATCATCTATATACTGGATAAGGGATTCTAGTTGTGCAACATCACCGTGGAATAATTCCTGAATGAATTTGATCCGTTGATGCAAAGGAATGGTATCCGCTATGCGCTGGGTCATTTGTGATTCGACTTTGGACTTCAAGGAATCGGATGAACCGCTCAATAAATCCTTTAAACGCTTGTATTCTTCTTCTGTGGAGTCTTCCAAGCTTTCAGGGGCCTTGAAATAGACTTCAGTATTTAATAAATCGAACGGCTCCGCTGGCGTTTCAGCAGCCGGGTAATCAACTGGCTCCACAAACTCTTCAGAAACGGGAGAAATCGGCTCCTCTGGTGTATCATATACCGGCGCATCTGGAGACTCATAGGAATTCAAAAGATCTGCAAAACTAGGCTGAGCAACATCTAAGTTAGGAGTTTCAAGGCTTTGAATCCAAGACGCCCAAATAAATTCTGGAAAGGATATTTGATACAATAAAGTTTGAGCAATGCCTTCCCATTTCTCTTGAAAGCGTGGATTTGACCAAGGGAAATTAGGGAAGTTCTCTTGAGCTTGTGCCGAGTTCAACTGAGCTAATAGTTCTGCTTGAATGGTTTCAATGACAGGGGTAGGGACCTCCCAGGCTAATACCTCTTGAAACGTGATGGATTCCGCAGAATCATTCCAGTAATGCAAGAATAGATTAGGTGCCATAGCTTTACTTATTTTATGTCTAGTTGTTCACAAGCCATTCGAGCGGCTGTTTGTTCTGCTTTCTTCTTCGAATAACCTTTTCCTTCTGCCATTTTTTCGCCGTCTAGCATGACCAAAGCCGTAAATTCGCGGTTATGGTGTTCGCCTTCTTGATCTAATTCAAAAGCGACCTTTTTGCCTTCTTTTTGTGCCCATTCGATGAGCATCGATTTGAAGTTCGGGTTGTTTTGAACAACGGCCTCTAGGTCAAAGTATTGCGTAAGAATCTTTTTTATGATGAAGTTTTGGGTAAAAACAAAGCCTTTGTCCAGATAGACAGCACCAATAAAGGCTTCCAAGGCATCTCCGTACATGGAGGTTCGCGCCAATGAAGTTTTACGCTGTGCTTCGAATTCGATGACCTCTTCCAAGCCTAGTTTACGACCAATTACGTTGAGGGATTCTCGACTAACCATACGAGAACGTATCTCCGTGAGGAAACCCTCGTCTTTGAAGGGGAATTTTTGGAACAAATACGTAGCCGTAATCATTCCTAAAACGGAATCGCCTAAGAATTCGAGGCGTTCGTTTGACTCTTTGTAGTTTTCTGCCACACTCTCCTTCGAAGCGGAAGCGTGTAAAAAGGCGAGTCGATATAAGGTTAAATTACTCGGACTAGCCCCAATAAGATGTGTAACCGATTTCTTTAAGAATTTCTCTCGCTCGTCTAGTCGAATCGGATCTAACCAGTTTAGGAGAGATTTTACGGCCATATCTGTCTTAGATTTTTCTAAAAATAACGGTTGCATTGTGTCCACCGAAACCAAATCCGTTACTCAATGCTACGTCAATTTTGCGTGTCTTACCCACATTTTCAGTCAAGTCGATGCGTTGATCGATTTCAGGATCACGGTTAAACACATTGATGGTTGGAGGGACAAATTGGTGTTGAATCGCTAAAACCGACGCAACTGCCTCCACTGCACCTGCACCACCTAATAAGTGACCAGTCATCGATTTAGTCGATGAGATAGCTAATTTATAGGCATGATCTCCAAAGCAATCAACGATCGCTTTGATCTCCTGAGGATCACCAATTGGAGTCGATGTACCGTGTGTATTCACGTAATCTACTTCTTCTGGCTTGATGTTTGCATCCTCTAACGCGTCAATCATTGACAATAAGGCACCATATCCGTCTGGATGAGGAGCCGTAATGTGGTGAGCATCAGAAGAGAAACCTCCACCGATTAATTCAGCATATATCTTCGCACCACGCGCTTTTGCGTGCTCATATTCTTCTAAAATCAAGGCGCCAGCTCCTTCACCTACCACGAAACCATCGCGATCCACATCGTATGGACGAGATGCCGTAGCTGGATCGTCATTGCGTGTAGACATGGCGTGCATCGCCGTAAAACCACCTACCGAAGCGATTGTTACTGGCGCTTCAGATCCACCCGTCACACACACGTTAATACGTCCGGTGCGAATGTAGTTGAAGGCATCAATGATGGCGTTGTTCGCAGACGAACAAGCCGAAACAGTTACGTAATTTGGGCCACGGAAGCCATTACGGATGGAGATTTGGCCTGAAGACGAATCTGCGATCATCTTAGGGATGAAGAAAGGATTGATTTTCGGTGTTCCGTCTCCTTGTCCGAAATAGATCATTTCGTCCTCAAAAGTCTTTAAACCACCGATACCTGATCCCCAGATAACGCCTACTTTATTTTTATTCAGGGTTTCCATGTCAAAATTCGCGTCAGCAATCGCTTCATCAGCAGCTACCACAGCGTATTGTGTAAATGGATCCATTTTACGCGCTTCTTTGGCATTAATAAAATCTTCTACCTTGAAGTTCTTTAATTCACAAGCAAAACGAGTTTTGAATTTTTCCGCATCAAATTTTGTAATCGGACCACAACCGCTTACGCCGTTTTTTAATCCATCCCAATATTCATTAACGGTATTCCCGATGGGGGTTAGGGCGCCTAGTCCCGTGACAACTACTCGTTTTAACTCCATATTCTTATAATTTATGAATCTGCTTTAAACAAAAAATGTCAATTAGTTCGAGAAATCCCATGGAAAAATCCACCTGATTACTGTTTACCAATTGACATAATTTTTATGGTTGCTTCGATTACTTTGCGTTCTCTTCCAAATAAGTAATAGCTTGGCCTACTGTTTGGATGTTCTCCGCTTGATCATCTGGAATAGATACAGAGAATTCTTTTTCGAATTCCATGATTAACTCGACTGTGTCTAGAGAGTCAGCTCCCAAATCGTTCGTGAAGGATGCCTCAGGAGTAACTTCTGATGCTTCTACACCTAATTTTTCAACGATGATGCTCTTTACTTTTTCTGCAATATCTGACATTTTAATATTATTTTGGGGTTCAAAAACGATGCAAAGATTAGAATTAAAGTTGAATTTATCAAACAAATTCCATTCTAATTGGTTTCTCCAAGGCTGTTTATCTTAAAAACAAAGTGATGCAGCTCCTAAAAGGCCTGCATCGTTGCCTAATAAGGCTTTTTTAATGGTTAATTTTTCCAAATAAGCAGGTGTTAACCAGTAATTTAACTGCTTCTCCATGCTAGGTAAAATAAAGTCGTAAGAGGCTGATAATCCGCCACCTATGAAGATATTTTTAATGTCTAAAATGCGAATTAACGAAACGAGCATATCTCCTAATAAGGTACCCACTTCGTTCCAAATGGCTAGGGCTAATTCATCTCCTTCTTCTGCGCCTACTACTAATGCGGTAGTTGAAATAGTGCCATCTGCTGGTAATGAAGTTTTACCTGTATAGGTCGCGCGCATGGCGGTAGCCATTTGCAATAATTCTTTCTTTCCTACATTGCGTTCTAATACTTTTCCATCACGAGAAGGAACGTGACCTGGTTCCATGGCATTGCCATCTCCACCTAAGAAGATTTTGCGGTCAATGACAGCGGCACCACCTACACCTGTTCCTAGCGTAATGAAAACGAAGTCTTCTGGCATGGTGGCTTTTTCTGGTGAGAAGTAAAATTCACCTAATGCGGCTGCATTTGCATCGTTTTCCATAAAGAAAGCGTGCTCAGGGAAACGCTTTTCGAGCATGTCGATCATCGGCGAACCATCAATTTCAGGAATAGCGGTGATTTCAATTAAAGTGCGGCGGTCTTTTGTCAAGATTCCCGGGAGACCAATACCAATTTTCTTCACATTCTTATGTTGGTACAATTGCAAGGCAATTGCATCCGCTAAGCGCTCTAAAAAGTGATGAGATTCTCTCCAAGTAGCAGTGTCATAACTTTGAAAATTGTTGATTTGCCCTGTGTCTGCGTGTACGATTCCCATTTTTACACCGGTTCCACCTACATCAATTCCTAAGTATTCTTCTGCTGCCATAATTTTGATTTATTGAAGTACGAAATTGTCGATTTTTGATGTGAATTTCAAATCAAAAGAGGCTTAAGGGTAAATTTGCTCGATTTTTTCTAAGATTTGAGTGACTGCGGGACAGATTAGTGCGTTTTTTGAGGTTAATCCCAAAATCCCCATCATGTTCTTTCTGTCGGTGTGTGGGTATTCGCGGCAGGCTTTTGGGCGGTGGTCATAGATACCACACTTGTTGTCTGAAAGATCTAAAAAGGGGCAAGGGGCTGCTGGATACACCCAATCACCATCAGAATCTTGTACTAAATAGGTATCCAAGAAAGCAGATGTCTTCATCTTGAACAAATGTGAAACACGTTGAATATCCGTATCATTCCACATAGGACTCGTAGTGCGGCAGCAATTGCCGCAGGTCAAACAATCCGTCTTTTTGAAAACTTCCTGGTGTGCTTGGAAAAATTGCTGGTCCAGATTCTTTGGCTTTCTAGCCACGAGTTTTTGAATTAATTTCCGGAAAGAGGGGTCTTTAGTTTTCGCCATGGAAGCAAGAGCGGCAACGTGCCTCGTAGGACTCAGTTTCTCCTAATAAGACGGTTTGTTGTTGTTCCACCTTTCGGTAGGAATAATGGGCAGCGGCACCGCAATTCACACAAACGGCATGCACCTTGGTAACGAACTCTGCGATGGCCATCAAACCAGGCATAGGCCCGAAAGGATTTCCCTTAAAGTCCATATCTAATCCAGCCACTATGATACGCTTGCCTTGATTGGCTAACGTATTACACACTTCTATAATGTTCTCATCGAAGAACTGCACCTCATCTAATCCGATCACGTCACAATCTCCAGCAAGTAATAGTATCTCACCTGAATTATGGACAGGAGTAGAGCGAATGGAATTTTGGTTGTGAGATACAATATCTTCGTCATGGTAGCGGGTATCCGCTATTGGTTTGAAGATTTCGACCCGCATTTGGGCGATTTTAGCCCGCTTTAGACGGCGAATCAGTTCCTCTGTCTTACCAGAAAACATGGAGCCGCACACGACTTCAATCCAGCCAGTTGAAGCCTTGCGTTCGGTTGATTTAAAAAGATTCGGTTCTAAAAACAAGGGCGTAAAAAGCCCCTGAAATTGCATTCAGGGGCTGTAAATTAAGTATTATTTCGAAGAAAAAGTAGCTGAGAAATATTCGCGGTTCATACGCGCGATATTCTCTAATGAAATGCCTTTCGGACATTCCGCCTCGCAAGCACCGGTGTTAGAACAAGCACCAAAACCTTCTTCATCCATTTGAGCTACCATCGCTTCCGCACGCTTAGCTGCTTCTACTTTACCTTGTGGTAATAGCGCTAATTGTGAAATTTTAGCTGAGGTAAACAACATGGCTGAAGCATTTTTACAAGCCGCCACACAAGCCCCACATCCGATGCAGGCCGCTGCTGCAAAAGCATCATCAGCGTCTTCTTTAGGGATGGGTAAGCTGTTTGCATCTTGCGCATTACCTGTATTCACCGAAACGAATCCACCAGCCGCAATAATACGGTCAAAAGCAGAACGATTTACGACTAAGTCTTTGATCACTGGGAAAGCACTTGCTCTCCAAGGCTCTACCGTGATGGTTTCGCCATCTTGGAATGAACGCATGTGCAATTGGCAAGTCGTCACACCGCGGTTCGGACCGTGTGGGCGACCATTGATGTACATCGAGCACATACCACAAATACCTTCACGGCAATCGTGGTCAAATGCTACCGGATCATCTCCTTCTTCGATCAAACGGTTGTTTAACACGTCAATCATTTCCAAAAATGACATATCTGTGGAGATGCCGCTTACCTGGTATGTTTCGAATTTACCAGCTACGCTTGCATTTTTTTGTCTCCAAATTTTGAGTGTCAGGTTTAAATGTCCTTCCATTGTATCGAATTATTTATAAGATCTTTGAGCAATTTTGATGTTTTCGTATTTCAGTTCTTCTTTATGAAGCTTGAAAGTCGATTGTTTTTGATATTCCCAAGCAGCTACATAAGCATACTTTTCGTCATCACGAAGGGCTTCCCCGTCTTCCGTTTGGTATTCCGTACGGAAGTGACCACCACAACTTTCGTTGCGATCTAAGGCATCAATACACATTAACTCCCCTAATTCTAAGAAGTCAGCCACACGGCCAGCCTTCTCTAATTCAGGATTCAGGTTATCGATCTCGCCAGGAATCTTTACATCCGACCAGAACTCTTTCTGTAAGGCTTGAATTTCCTTGATAGACGCTTTCAATCCTTTCTCGCTACGAGCCATACCACACTCATCCCACATGATTTTACCTAAACGCTTGTGGAAGTAATCAACTGGTTTCGAACCTTTAATGTTCATCAAGGTCTCTAAACGATCACGTACGGCTTTCTCTGCGGCCACAAACTCTTCGCTATCCGTTGACATCGATGGAGTGCGAATCTCAGCAGCTAAGTAAGCACCGATCGTGTAAGGAATCACGAAATAACCGTCCGCTAAACCTTGCATCAAGGCAGATGCTCCTAAACGGTTCGCACCGTGATCAGAGAAGTTAGCCTCTCCTAAAGCATATAAACCTGGAACAGTCGTCATCAAGTTATAGTCTACCCAAAGGCCACCCATCGTGTAGTGAACCGCTGGATAAATACGCATCGGCACCTCGTATGGATCTTCACCCGTAATTTGCTTGTACATGTCAAACAAGTTGCCGTATTTCTCTTTTACGACTGCCTTACCCATCGCTTGAATCTCTTCGTCTGATGGATTATGCATGTTATTTTTATTCGCTTCACCCTTTCCGTAACGTACAATTGCCGCTGCGTAATCTAGGTAAACCGCCATTTTAGAAGCACCTACGCCATAACCTGCATCACAACGTTCTTTAGCAGCACGAGACGCGATGTCACGTGGAACTAAATTACCGAACGCAGGGTAGCGACGCTCTAAGTAGTAATCTCTTTCGTCTTCAGGAATCTCGTTCGCCTTGCGGTTGTCGTTTTGTTTCTTTGGAACCCAAATACGACCGTCATTACGTAACGACTCAGACATCAACGTTAATTTCGACTGGTGATCACCAGAAACCGGGATACACGTCGGGTGAATCTGTGTGTAACATGGGTTAGCAAAGAAAGCACCTTTTTTGTGTGCTTTCCAAGCTGCTGTCACGTTCGATCCCATCGCGTTTGTAGACAGGTAGAATACGTTTCCGTAACCACCTGTACACAATAAAACAGCGTGTCCGAAGTGACGTTCTAAAGCTCCAGTTACTGAATCACGAGCGATAATTCCACGTGCTTTGCCGTCGATCGTTACGACATCTAGCATTTCGTGACGTGTATACATTTTTACGTTACCCATTCCCACTTGGCGTTGCAAAGAAGAATAAGCACCTAATAATAATTGCTGACCTGTTTGACCTGCTGCGTAGAACGTACGTTGTACTTGCGTTCCACCGAAGGAACGGTTCGAAAGCAAGCCGCCATACTCACGTGCGAAAGGAACCCCTTGCGCTACGCATTGGTCAATAATGCTTCCAGATACTTCAGCTAGGCGGTGCACGTTTGCTTCACGCGCACGGTAGTCACCCCCTTTGATGGTATCGTAGAAAAGACGGTAGACGGAGTCACCATCGTTTTGGTAGTTCTTTGCTGCGTTGATACCCCCTTGTGCAGCGATTGAGTGCGCACGACGTGGAGAATCTTGGAAACAGAATACTTTTACTTTATATCCTAATTCAGCTAACGATGCAGCGGCAGAGGCACCTGCTAGGCCTGAACCTACCACGATGATTTCTAAGCTACGTTTGTTCGCAGGGTTTACAAGGGAAACGCTGGAACGAAATTTGGTCCATTTGTCGGCTAATGCGCCTTCTGGAATTTTGGCATCTAATTTTGTCATATCAATCGAATCGCTGAAATATTATTGAATCAAATGGAAATAAAAGGCAATCGGCATCGCTGCAAAAGCCGCAGGGATAACGATAGAGAAGATAGCTCCAATCGTTTTAATGGTAGGAGAGTACTTCGGGTGATTCCAACCGATGGATTGGAAGGCACTTTGGAAACCATGTAATAAATGGTATCCCAATGAAACACAACCTAACACATAAACCACCACTACCACGGGGTTAATGAAAACGGCTTGCATCTCTGCATATAAAGTATGGTCCTCTAAGCCGTCAGTTAAACGGGAGAAGTACCAAAAATGCTTCAAGTGAAGAATTAAAAATAATAATAAAAGTGTTCCTAAAAGACCCATCGAACGTGAGTACCACTTGCTATTCGCCGCACCATCTACAACCGCGTAGGCAACAGGTCGTTTTGATTTATTTTCAAACCAAAGACGTAGGCCATCCACAATGTGTAATAAAAGACCAGCGAACAATACAATTTCCATCGTTCGGATAACAGGATTGTGGGCCATGAACTCAGCCCCTTCATTGAAGGCCACGCCTCCGTCATTCAAGAAAATCAACGCATTTAAGCTGCAATGAACTAACAGGAAGCTAATTAAAAACAAGCCGGTAATGGCCATCAGGAGCTTTTTCCCAAGTGATGAATTAAGTGATTTTGCTAACCAAGACATAAATAATTGTATTTGTTAAATGGAAATAAAAATAAACGAACAGGTCCGATTTTTTTATGCTGCCAAAACTACAATCGAAACGCCGCTCTATCAAATTTAAAACGTAAAAAATCCGTTTTTTTTGAAAAAAACGATTTGCCTGCTTAACTTACAGCTAATCAAAAATGTTTTATGTTTCTGAAAAAGACAAGTCTCTATTTTCTGTTCCTGTGTATGTTGAGCTTTGCTTCTCACGCAACCCATTTAAAAGGTGGCGAGATATCCGTTAAGCGAATTTCAGAAAAGACATTGACATTCGAATTTACTCTGACTACCTACACAGAAAATAACCGAGCAAACCAGGAGCAAAACGAAGTTAAATTTTGCTTCGGTGATGGTTCCACCACCTTAGTGGCTAAGCGTTCAAACGGATTCCCACTTAATCTGGGTAATGGTACGTTAAAAAATGTATATAAAGTTCAGTATACCTATCCTGCGGCATCCCTTTTCTATAAAGTTTCGGTAGCAGTTCCTAATCGAAACGAAGGTGTTCTAAACATCACACGTTCAGTGGAGGTGCCCTTTTATGTAGAGACTATTTTCTCCATCAATTCCGGTTTAGGATTAAATTCTACCCCTATCTTATTGAATCCAGCGGTCGATTTGACCGCGATTGTAGGTCAACCCTTTATTCATAATGCAAATGCGGTAGATGCAGAAGGAGACTCTTTAGCTTATCGTTTATCCGTTTCCAGAACAGGAACAGAGGCTACTTGTGATCCAGCAAGCCGTGGGTTGATGGCTCCTAATTTCAGGCAACCTAACGAGGTGGCCGGTACGGTACCTTCTACTTTTTTGATCGATTCAAAATCAGGCGATCTAAAATGGAATTCACCTCAGCAAGTAGGCTTATATAATTGTGCCTTTATCATTGAGGAGTGGCGTAATGGAGTAAAGATTTCAGAGACGGTGCGTGATATGCAGATCGAAGTGAAAGATTTAGATAACAAAGGACCTAAAATAACCATTCCTGCAGACGTGTGCGTTCAGGCGGGGACTAGGATTTCTCAGACGGTTACAGCCATCGATCAGGCATCCAAGACGGGTAGGGTAGACCCCTTAACGATTACCAGTACAGGTAATGTATATCCGATTGATACAGTTTATGCGGTAGATCCACCTTTTGCCACTTTTGTGAGTACCCCTAGACAGACCTTGATTCAGGCGGTGGGGACTTTTAATTGGCAAACAGATTGTATTCATATCCGGAAGGAGGCATACGATGTTCTATTCAAGGTTGAAGATGTGCCACCTATGTCTGTCGGTTTAGGAGGGTATTTAGTGGATAGTAAGCTTTGGAAAATTCAGGTGCAGGCTCCTGCCATAAAGAATTTAAGGACTACGATTCCTGTTCCTGCTACCGGTATCAGGTTAACATGGGATCCCTATACCTGCGCTTTACCTTCAGCAAAAATTCGCGTTTTCAGGAAGGTTGGTGATTGTTTCCAAGTAACTCAAAAAACGTGCGAAACGGGAATGACGGCAACAGGATTTGTTGAAATTGGTACGTTGACTCCTACAGCGACCTCTTTTGTCGATCTTTCGGTCGCTAAAAACATCAATTATAATTATATCTTATTGGTTTCATTTATTGATTCCAAAGGGAATCTGGCCTACAGCCCACTTTCTAATTCTTCTTGTAATTTGATTTTAACCGCCTCGTCGATTATGACCAATGTGTCTGTTAAAAAAACAAATAAAACGACGGGAGAGATTGTGGTGAAATGGACAAAGCCTCTAAAATTTAATCCATCGCTATATCCTGCCCCTTATTTTTATCAGCTTCAGCGAGCAGAAGGCACGGCTATTTTGGACTATAAATCCATTGGATCATTAATTCCAGCGAGTATTTCTACCGCTGTCAATGATACGACCTTCACTGATACGGGATTAAATACAGAAGAAAAATCGTACCGATACCGCACCTTATTTTATTATACGGTAGATGGGAAACAAGTATTGATGGACCCTCCATCCGGTGCTACTAATGTGGCATTAGTAGCCAATTCAGGCATTAATTCCGTGAAATTAAGCTGGTCAGCCTCTGTTCCATGGTCGAATGAAAATAGGATACATCGGGTTTACAGAGAATACCCGCGCGGATCTGGTAAGTTTAATCAAATAGCAAATGTGCCGGTAGGCGAATCGGGATCCTTTAAATTCACGGATTCGGGACAAGACACTTTCGCTGGAGATGGGACATTTAATTACACCATGAAGGTGGATTCCTCTTATTGCTATTATGTGGAGACCTTGGGAAGTTATGGAACTGGTTTGCCAGTCATGCAATTAATCAATGCCTCCCAAATCACCTGTGCTAAATCCTTGTCAGATATTTCACCTTGTCCTCCTAAGCTCGTTTTGAACGCGGTGGATTGTGCTGCTTTGGATGCCAAAGCAGATTGTGAATTCTCTAGCTTTACGAATCAACTGACTTGGACTCCTACTGTATCTGGAATATGTGATCCAGATATCGTCAGTTATAAGCTCTATTATGCGAAAGATCCTACTTCTGCTTATTCCGTCTTGTATACGGGGTCGAATACTAATTTTGCCCATGTACTGGAGACTAGTTTCCGTGGTTGTTATTATGTTACCGCGATTAGTGGCCTAGGTAAGGAGAGTGGGCCAAGTGCCAAGATATGTGTAGACAATTGTGCTTCTTTTGATTTGCCTAACATATTTAGTCCGAATGGAGATGGTTTGAACGATACCTTCAGGCCGATGCGATGCCCGCGCTTTGTTAAACAAGTAGTTGCTACGATCGTTGATCGGAACGGACAATGGGTATATAAATATACTGGACCAGTGGAAGGTTTTGGCTGGAATGGTGCAGGAGCTAATGGCAATCAAATGGCTGCTTCTACCTATTTTTACTCGGTAGACGTCATTTTTGATGTCCTAGATCCAGAGAAACAAACCAAAAGCTTGAAAGGGTGGGTCGAACTTGTTCGCTAAGATGGACGGAATCGTATTAATTGATGGCAATTGCCGCTTTTGTCGCTTCGCCTCTAAGCTCTTAAAGCGCATGGTCTTAGGTGACTTACAGATTATACCAGAGACTTCCTTCATGGAGTTTACACTTCCTGATATCGATAGCATCAAGTGGGTAGTGGGTCGCGATGTTTATGTAAAGTCGGATGCCATCTCTCGCATTTTAGCTAATTCGCATTGGTATTTTCAACCGCTTCGCGTCGTTTTTTTATTGCCTTCTTTTATCTTGGACAAAGGCTACGATTGGGTAGCGAAGAATCGATTATTTTGGGGTAAATCGGTGGACGATTGTGCCATTTAGGGCTTTTGGCCTATCTTTGTGAAATATTTAATCAAAAATCATTCAAATGAAAGCATATATTTTCCCAGGTCAGGGTTCTCAGTTTCCGGGTATGGCAAAGGATTTGTACACGAATTTTCCTTTAGCAAAGCAGATCATCGATGAGGCGGATGCCATCTTAGGTTTCTCTTTATCAGCGGTGATGTTCGAGGGAACGGACGAAGAATTAAAGCAAACGAAAGTGACGCAGCCTGCGATCTATTTGCATTCGATTTTGATCCCCAAATTAGGGAAAGACTTCGCTCCCTCTATGGTCGCAGGTCACTCGTTAGGCGAATTCTCAGCGCTAGTTTCAGCGGGAGGCTTAAGCTGGCAAGTTGGATTAAGATTAGTGTACCAAAGAGCCCTCGCCATGCAAAAGGCATGCGAAATCGAGCCAAGTACCATGGCAGCCGTTTTAGGCCTTCCTGACGCAACAATCGAAGATATCTGCAAAGCTTACGGTCCATCCGTTGTGGCAGCAAACTATAACTGCCCGGGTCAAGTTGTGATCTCTGGTTCAGTTGAAGGAATCGAAGCAGTAGGAGTCCAATTAAAAGAAGCAGGAGCGAAGCGCGTATTGCCACTTCCAGTAGGCGGTGCTTTCCACTCACCCTACATGGAACCAGCTCGCGTGGAATTAGCAGCAGCCATCGAGGCAACCGAAATCGTTCGTCCTATTTGCCCTATCTTCCAAAACGTCAACGCCAAACCATCCCAAGACCCAGCCGAAATTAAAGCGAATTTAATTTCGCAATTAACAGGTGCTGTTCGTTGGACACAGTCTGTGGAGGCGATGGTCGCAGCAGGCGCATCTGAATTTATTGAATGTGGCCCTGGCAAGGTATTGCAAGGCTTAGTTCGCAAGATTCATGCGGAGGCTGTCGTTTCTTCCATTGAGTTGGAATAATGGGAATTAGAATAATCGAATTGATGCGCTGATTTTGAGCGCTTAAGCATTTAACGACGGAAATTATTCAATTATTTTTCCGGTAACGTTTGATAAATTGGGTGCAAGCCCTTACTTTTGCATCACATTATGGAATTGACCTATGGTGTAATGGTAACACACCAGTTTTTGGTTCTGGTTTTCTAGGTTCGAGTCCTGGTAGGTCAACAGAAATTTGAAGGAGCCCGCTGATTTATTTCAGTGGGCTTTTTTTGTTTTTTTTGTGTTGTTTCGTTTTATGAATCAAATTAGAATACTTGGATTCAAGTATACTAAGGCTTTTTGTTTTCCAAAACTTTATTAACCAACACTTCTAAAGATTGGATTCTTGCCTTTAGCTCGGAAATCTCTTTATCTTTTTCTGTTTTTAGTTGATGTAACTCCTTATCCTTCGCTTCATTTACCTCTTGGATAGCTTTCACTATCACAGGTAATAAATTGTTGTAACGAGCTTCCAATTTCTCAGGATTGTCTTGGCTTACTAAGTCAAGGTTATCTCCAATATTTGAACCTTTCTGAAGAGCCAATAACTCTTGAGCAATAAAGCCAGCTGACTTAATCCCGACCTTAGCCTTGTCTCGAGTGTTCCAAGTAAAGCTTACTGGTCTAAGTTGCTTTAAGAAGTCCAATCCTTCGGAGATGTTAACGATGTCGGTTTTATCTCTTCGGTCGGATAAAGAAGTGATGGAGGTAACCTGAGCTCTTAAGGTGGTAATGGAGGAATTTCCTAGGTTGATGGTGTTGCTGACGTTGTCAGAGCTACCAATTGAACCATTTCCAATAAAAGTGTTGTTTTGCCCTGTTAAATTTGTAAACCCAGCTTGGTAACCAATTGCAGTGTTTTCACCCCCTGTTATATTGAATTCAAGCGCCTGATTACCACTTGCGGTGTTATAACTCCCTGTTGTATTTCTATAAAGCGCACTTCGACCACTTGCGGTGTTAAAAGCCCCTGTTGTATTTGAATAAAGCGATAAATAACCACTTGCTGTGTTACTAAACCCTGTTGTATTTGAAAAAAGAGCTTGATAACCTAAAGCCGTGTTGTTTACACCGTAATTGTCAGCAGGAGTCATACTGCCTCGAAGTGATTCATAACCTATTGCAGTATTACCAGTTATTCTTCCTGCAAATCTATCATCGGCATATCTCATAGCTCGATATCCAATTGCTAACGAACCATTGTTAGCCTTGTTAGAATATAACGCCTCTCCACCTATGGCAACATTTTCACTTCCTGTTGTATTGGCAGTAAGCGCATTATTACCACTTGCGGTGTTTTGATAACCTATTGTATTGTAAAGAAGCGTACCATTACCACTTGCGGTGTTGCCAAACCCTGTTGTATTGGATTGAAGCGCACTTCGACCACTTGCGGAGTTATAATTCCCTGTTGTATTTGAATAAAGCGCTAAATAACCACTTGCGGTGTTACCATTCCCTGTTGTATTGCTTTGAAGTGCATCAGCACCAATTGCGGTGTTATCATTCCCTGTTGTATTGCCTCGAAGCGCATCAGCACCACTTGCGGTGTTATGATAACCTGTTGTATTTGAGTAAAGCGCTAAATAACCACTTGCGGAGTTATTGAACCCTGTTATATTTGAAGAAAGTGCATCAGCTCCACTTGCGGTGTTATTAACCCCTGTTGTATTGTTAAGAAGCACACGAGTACCAACTGCAACATTACTTGAATTATTACCTGTTCCTTTGCCAAGTTCTAATCCATTAATACTTGTAATACTTACAAAACCTGAATTTACAGAACCATCAGCCATTAGATATTGAGAAGAGGTTCCATTAGGAATCTTATATCCTGCAGCTGTTATTGTTCCAGCGGTTTTAACGTCTGTGATGGCATTGTTTCCGAGTTGAATGGTGTTGGAGGCTGATACTGTAGCACCGTTACCTATAGCAGTTGTATTTGAAACTGTACCAGAAGAAGCATTTGAATTTACGCCTATAAATGTATTGTTAGCCCCCGTTGTTACGATTGACCCAGCTTGGTGACCAATTGCTGTATTTTGCAATCCTGTTGTATTTGAATAAAGCGCATTATTACCAATTGCGGTGTTATAGCCCCCTGTTGTATTGTTAAGGAGCGCACTATTACCAATTGCGGTGTTGTACCACCCTAGTGTATTAAACATAAGCGCATTAACACCACTTGCGGTGTTGTGCCACCCTGTTGTATTAGATGAAAGCGCACCAATACCACTTGAGGTGTTATAAGAACCTATTGTATTTGACCCAAGCGCACCAGCACCACTTGCGGTGTTATAGCCCCCTGTTGTATTTGAAAAAAGCGCAGTAGTACCAATTGCGGTGTTGTTACCCCCGGCTGTATTTGATTGAAGCGAAAAAAAACCACTTGCGGTGTTACCACTCCCTGTTGTATTAGATAAAAGCGAATTATATCCGCTTGCGGTGTTATTAATCCCTGTTGTATTTCTATAAAGCGCACTAGCACCAACAGCTACATTATTTGTGTTACTACCTGTTCCTCTACTAAGCTCTAACCCATTGACACTTGTAGCACTCGCTACTCCTGCAGAAACTGAACCATCTGCCATTAAGAACTGATTTGATGTACCTGTTGGAGTTTTGTAGCCAACAGCTGTAATAGCTCCAGAAGTTTTGACATCGGTCACACTAGTATTTCCTAATTGGATGGAGTTGGATGTTGATACTATTGCTCCATTACCTAATGCAGTGGCATTTGAAAGGTTACTGGAGGCTACGTTAGCAGAATGCCCTAAAGCTGTATTTCCACTACCAGTAGTATTGCTATTAAGCGTATTGAAGCCAACGGCTGTATTATTTGCACCAGTATTATTTGCAATTAATGCTCCTCTTCCAATTGCAGTATTTCCGAAACCCGAGGTGGAGGACGACATTGCACTTACTCCGATGGCAGTGTTATTCTCGCCAATGTTGTTACTAAATAGAGCATCAAGCCCTACGGCAACATTTGAATTACCCGTTGTATTGCCTCCTAATGCACTAGAACCTACTGCAGTATTAAATTTACCTGTTGTATTCCACCACATTGAATTATTTCCAATTGCAGTATTTTTTTCTCCTGTTGTGTTATTGTACATTGAACTAAATCCTAATGCTGAGTTCAACTCTCCTGTGGTATTTGAAAATAGGGCGTTATTTCCAATTGCGGTGTTATTACTTGCAGTCGTATTTTTACCTAGAGCCTTTCTACCAACTGCAGTATTAAAACTCCCTAAATTCAAGTGTAAACTACTATCACCAACTGCAGTGTTTCCTGTTCCTGCAATATTTGTATACAATGCAGCATATCCTACAGCTGTATTTAAACTACCTGTTGTATTAAAATAGCTTGTAAAATATCCTAATGCAGTGTTGTAATTTCCACTCGTATTTTTTCTAAGTGAAGACCTTCCAACTCCTGTATTCCAACTACCGGTAGTGTTATCCCTAGATGAATTATAACCAACAGCAACATTTGCATTTCCCGTTGTGTTCGCATTTAAAGTGTAAGCACCATAGGCAACATTAAACTGACCTGTGTTATTTGATTTCATTGAATAATTGCCTACCGAGGTATTTAAACTACCTGTTGTATTTGAGTATAATGAACTGTCTCCTATTGCGATATTTCCATAACTTCTAGTATTTGATAACAAAGTATTTTGTCCTACGGGTAAAATGCTAGTATTTCCAAGAATATCAGTTCCTCGCCCTAATTCTAACCCATTTATACTCTTTATATTTAAGTTAGTACTAGTCGACACCCCCGTAATTACCCTCGTATCCACATAATCCTTAACCGTTTTTACACTAGGGTATTTAGTCAATGAGCTAGCATCTGCCGTGATATCTGTGCTTTTATTAGCTATAGACTCCGCTCCTAAGTTGGTTAAAGCGGTTGCTGCACTTGTTGCCCCTGTTCCCCCTTTTGCAATCGAAACAGTTCCACTCAATGTACTAGCATCCGCAACCATTGGAATAGTAATATCATTACTCCCGTCAAAATCAATTCCATTTATCTTCCTTTTTGAAGCGAGTTTTGTAGCAGTCGATGCATTACCTGTAGGAGTCAAGTAATCTGTACCTGCAACTAATGGTGCTTGAACATTAGTCCCTATTACTAATCCTAAATTAGCTCTCGCATCTGCTGCAGTTGCTGCCCCTGTTCCCCCTTTAGCAATCGAAACAGTTCCACTTAATGTACCTGCATCAGAAGATGTAGGAATCGTTATATCCGCGCTACCATCAAAATCAACCCCATTGATCTTTTTTGCCGCTGCTAGTTTTGTGGCTGTTGCTGCATTTCCAGTTGGTGTTAAATAATCTGTACCTGCTGTTAATGGAGCTTGCACATTTGTTCCAATGACCAAACCAAGATTCGTTCTAGCAGCTGCTGCATCGGTTGCCCCTGTTCCACCTTTGGCAACTGAAATCGTACCATCAATATTATTTGCATTCACCCCGTTCGCATAATACGCAAAAGGCACATTTTGTAGTCTGGTCGTTCCCATTGCCACGAAGCTTGTTCCGCCAGCTGGGTCCATCTCTACCTTTAAGAACTTAGGTGATGCTTTCCAGTCTACTGCTGCAAAACTAGACGCATTGACTTCGCCTACCACTACAGCAAAGATGCCTTGCGCGTTTGTGGTGACTTCTTTAGTCTCCGTATATTCAACTGATCCTGTCTCAGTTGTTTTCAGAATACTGAATTTTAGGTTAATCTTTTGATTAGCCAGGACTGCACCTGTGGAATTTCTGGCAACACCTTGAAAGTTTAGACCGCCTGTTTGTGCGAATGAGCTTTGGCAAAATAAGGCGATAAGGGATAGAAGTAGGATGAATTTTTTCATTATTGAATCTTGATAAATTTGAATACGGCTGACTTCGTATCTGCGTCCATGGACTGATACATTAAGCGAATGAAATAGATGCCCTCGTTGAAGGTGGAAACGTTAAATTCTTTTTCGAAGTAATTGATGTAATAGCTTTTGGGATCAATACTCATCACCCTTCCGTTCACATCCACTACATGGAACTCGATGAAACCTGGGCGATTTAACAGCCCTTTAATACGAAGATTCGTGGAAGCGGGGTTAGGGGAAACCGTTATATTTTCTCCCTCAGTAAAGCTTAAATCAACTAAGCCCGTAACTAAGGGCGTAAATGACTGCAATACCCCAGTGCTTAATGAAGAGTTATCGGAAAATTTAAATAAGGCAACAGAGGCTGATTCGCCAATGCTATAGTCTAAGGAAAAGCCGGAAACCGTGGAATAGCTTCCTCCCACATTTACGGTTTGAGGGCTAATCGACTGACTGAAACTTGTTGCAATCGGTACAATTAATAACAGTGCCAGGATTAATTTCTTCACATCCGAATTTTATGGAGTATACAGAACTAATCACAAGATAGTGGTACTTGTTATCTATTTCATGCGCTATTTATTTAACGGTTAATTTATTTCAAACCACCCCCTTCAACTTCTCCAGCCCCGTTTTTGCCACCTTCAGTGGATCCTGAGCCCAAAGTTCTTTGTTGAATAATTCCAACGAGAGAATAACCGGTTTTTCAGAGGGTTTTAAGCGCTTGATGATTTCTTTGATCGGTGCTTCGCCGTCGCCTGCGTAGATACGATCTCCGTCAGTGATGGAGGTCGGTTTAATGGAGGTGACGTAGTCATTTACGTGGAAGACGTCGATCGAGTTTTCGCCTACCAGGTGGAGGCAGTCAATGGAGGATTCACCTTTGTATAGGTGGAATACGTCTAATAATAGTTTTGCGTTGGGTTGGCCTGCTTCGGCGGCGACGAATAGGACGTCAGCCACGCGGTTGAGGTTTTTTGAATGTCCCCACATTTCGAGCTGGGGTGTGACGCCGGTGCTGACACCAATGTCAAGGATGGCACGGTAGCGTTCGGCGGCGCGGCGAAGGTCAAGTCCGGCTTCTTTTGTGGCGCCCATGGGTGGAGCGGCGGTCCTTAAGCAGCCTAATTCAGCTAGCATGCCCATTTCGCGTTTCATTTGTTCTAAACCCTGTTTACGAGTTGCCTCATCATCGACGATCCATTGGGCGAAACCGATGGCATTTTGGATTTTAATGCCTAGGTCATCAATGCGCTTCTTGACCTCAGATAGTTTGCCACCTGATTTCAGATAGGCTTCTAAGGTAGGAACCCAAATTTCACAATGCTGATAGCCAGCTGCGGAGGCGACTTCGAGTTCTTTAATAAGCCCTAACTTTTGGCCCATAATCGTACTCATATTCAACGAAAATTCGAATTTTTGTACCTTAGCTGTTGGAGTTGCGGAGGCTGAAAAGGGTAATAAAGCTGCTCCGGCAGCGGTTCCAGAGGCGAATAGTAATTCGCGGCGACTAATTTTTGGCATAAGATTTAGAAGATAGAATCGATTTCAAGGTGTTAAGGTCACCAGATTTTTTTAATTGTTTGTAGGCATCTGCCCAGGTCCACAAAATAAGTGGAATTTCTTGTTCACCTAAATCGATGCTTGAGTTCAAATTAGGTCCCTTTTTAGTCTTGATCACAATAACCCCATTAGCCCCTCTGACACCATAGATAGCCGTTTGTGACGGATCCTTCAGGACGTTAACGCTCTCGATGTCGTTTGGATTAATGGAATTAATGTTTCCAGTTAAAGGAACATCATCCACAATATAAAGGGGCCCATTCGCATTAATAGAGCCTATTCCGCGTATTCTAACCATGGTCCCGCCGCCTGGAGAATTATCACTGCTGACGGTAACGCCGGCCGCCTGGCCTTGAATTTTTTGATTCACCGAAGCCGCGTTAACTTGACTGAGTCGATCTGCGGTGATGGTATTTAGTTCTTTATTGGAAGAAGTTTTCGTTAATCGCAACGGATGAATTTGAAGACTTATCCCAGCATTGCCTTTCTGATCCTTGCCAGTTACGAGCTTGATGTGATCGATAGAACCGAGTGGAACGATGGATGTTTCTCGAAACTCTTCTTGGGAGGCAGTAGCAGGTTCGTATAATTGAACGAAAAGCGTATCGTTTCGAAGGGTGAATTGTTGCTTCGGGTTCTCAAAATGTTTTTTGAGGAGGTCAAAAAAGGTGTTTTTTTGGCCAAATACGACAAACGGAAATACGAGTAGAATTAGTAGTTTTTTCATTATAGTATTTCGCCTAGCTTCTCATAGGAGAGAATCATCGAACGAACGTTATGGTAATTAATTTTCCAATTGTGAGCCATGTGACGCCAAATCGGTTCCCCTTCGCGGGTCATCAACGGCCACCATTCTCCAGTATTGCGGTTAATCATCTTATCGAACACGAATCGATGTACTTGTTCGTAAGCCTTCAGGAATTTCTCATCTTTTGTTAAAAGATAAGCATCCAGCATTCCAATAAGCATTTCTGCTTGCTGCCAAAACTCTTTTTCTAAATCCGTAGGCCCACCACTATGGGATCCTTCAACAAACACACCGCCATGCTCCCAATCAATGCCATTTTCCATGGAATGGTAGAAGGCTTTCTGGATATTTGCCACATAGGGTGCTGTGTCGATCTTGCCCACCTTCAGCGCGTGCATTAATAACCAGCCAAATTCTGAGTTATGACCATAGGAGGTATTGTCGACGGCTGAGGCTTTTTGGCCTCCATCCTGAAAACGATCCCAACCCCACACGATATCAAATTTAATCTGTGGCGCCACGCTCCAGTCCGCCCAAAACTGCGGAATCCCCGTTCCCGTCGCCGGATCCATGATTTTTTGAATCAAAATATCAATCGATTCCTTCAGCTTTCTGCGGTGTATGTCTTTACCACTCGCCTCATAAAGTGTCGTGAATGCCTCCATCAGGTGCATATGCACATCTAGGGTCTTGCGATCGCCCCCCGGAGCACCTGGTCCCATCAGCGACCAATCTTCCGCGAAGAACTCCCAATATCCCCCATAATTAGTATCCACCGCATACTTTTGGAGTAAATCAAAGACCTTCTCCGCATATTCTAATCCCACTGGATCCCCCGTCGCCAAGGTATATTCGCTCAAAGAGTAAATAGCAAAACTATGCCCATAGCCGATCTTCTGCTTATTCGTTGCCTCTCCAGCCCGGTTCACCATCCAATAGAAACCACCGTGCTCGGCATCCCACATTTTGTCCAGTAAAAACCGAACCCCATGGGCCGCCATCTCCTTCATCACCTCTCCACCAAAACCATGCCTGTACGCTTGTGCATACGTAAACACGGAACGTGTCATGGCAATCAACGATTTTTCATCATCACCCGCATCCTCCCCAAACTCATTAAAATGGGTAATAAATCCTCCTTTTTCCCGATCTACGGTCCGCTGAATCCAGAAGGGTAATAGCGCCCCTTCCGTATATTCCTTGATTTCTGATCTAAGCGATTGAATGTCCATCCTGTAATTGTCTTATGGCTTCCGGACTCGCTGAGCCGGTCACGCCTAGTTGATGAATTGTTATATGTACGGCCAAAGAGGCAAACTCACATGCCTCTTCCACCGTGGCCCTCGCCGCTCTCGCCGCCGAAAATCCCGCCACCACCATGTCGCCAGCACCCACTGTATCGATGGGTCCCTTAACCGGAAAGGCAGGTTGGTGATGGTACTCTTGCTCGCTGGCATAAACCATTCCTTTTTCGCCTAGGGTAACTAAGACAGGTTGTTTTCTGCTCGTGGCCCAGGCTTGAATATGTTCTTTAGTAGCCGGTTTTGAATGAAGCTTTGTAAACTCTGCCTCGTTAACTTTTAAAGGTATATGTTTTGCATAACTGCCTAATGAACGCAGGTCTGCTATTGCGTTTGTTTTTTGGACTTCCTCGATGTGATGGGATTGCAATAAGGGAATACTGAATTGTTCGTTAAAGATGACCCAATCAAAGGATTCTTTTTCAAGCGCCTCGATTAACTCGTTTGTATGATCCTGAAAATTCATGGACCTCGTCCCAAAATCAATCCGATTTTGCTCCACTATTCCGCTCATCGGTTTCGAATAGGTAGGGGTGTCGATGGCGATTCCCTTTATGTTCGTGGCATCGATTCCCAGGGACTGCATTTGATGTGCCATCTCTCGTCCGAAGAGGTCATTTCCTCGCACCCCAAAGGCTGAAACTTGTACGCCTAAAACAGCTAGATTTTTTGCCACATTGCCCGCACCGCCGAGATAAGCGCGCGGAACAGAGGCGAGATGTACTTCTTTAGCGGTTTCGATGGAAAATTCACCAGTGGAGGTTTGAATATCAAAATAGAAGTCCAAAGCAAAATCCCCCATAACCGCTATGCGCAGCTGTTGGATTCTGGCTAACAGGTTCTCCAATCTTTCGGAATTCATGTCTGGTAGGTTTAGCTAAAATTTCATCGAAAAATAGGGATATTTTCTTTAATTTTGATCAACTATTCATTCTAATTCTTATTTGCTTTGGCACTAATTAAATCAATCTCTGGCATACGTGGTACCATCGGTGGAAAACCCGGTGAAGGTTTAAGTCCTTTGGACGTGGTTACCTTCGCAGCGGCTTATGGCACCTGGTTAAAGAAAAAAGGACATCCATCGAATTCCATCGTGCTAGGTCGTGATGCGCGTATCTCCGGTGAGATGGTCAGTTCGTTAGTGGCGAATACCTTAATCGGATTAGGTTGGGATGTCTTAGATATCGGTCTTTCGACGACCCCTACTGTTGAATTAGCGGTGCCTTGGACCAAAGCGGCGGGTGGAATTATCATCACGGCGAGCCATAATCCAGCGCAATGGAATGCCTTAAAATTATTGAATGACAGTGGAGAATTCATCTCCGATCAAGATGGAAAAGACTTATTAACGATCGCGGAAAATCAAGATTTTGATTTCTCAGATGTGATGAAGTTAGGTCAATTAACCCAAGACGATAGCTTTTTACAGCAACACGTGGATCACGTGTTAGGCTTGAGCTGGGTAAATAAGACAGTGATTGAGAAAGCGAATTTCCGTGTCTTGGTGGATGCGGTGAATTCGACCGGTGGAATCGTGGTGCCTATGTTGTTGAAGGCCTTAGGCGTTCAGCACGTGGACGTGATTTTTGGGGAGGCGACTGGGCATTTCGGTCACAATCCAGAACCACTTCCGGAGAACTTAACCGAGATGATCTCGAAAATGAAAGGTGGGAACTACGATTTAGGTATCGTGGTGGATCCGGATGTGGATCGCCTTTGCTTTATTTCAGAAGATGGAACGCCTTTTGGTGAAGAATATACCTTAGTGGCGGTGGCTGATTATGTGCTTTCTGTGAAGCCTGGCAATACCGTTTCCAATCTTTCTTCTACGCGTGCTTTAGCCGATGTGACGCGCAAAGCCGGCGGTGAATACTTCGCGGCGGCGGTAGGAGAGGTGAATGTGGTGACGCAGATGAAAGCGGTGGACGCGATCATCGGTGGTGAAGGAAATGGAGGCGTGATCTTCCCTGAGTCACATTACGGACGTGATTCCCTGGTGGGGATTGGATTGTTCTTGACGCATTTGGCAAACAAAGGCATCAAAGCATCCGAATTACGTGCCAGCTATCCGGCTTATGTGATATCCAAAAATAAAATTGAATTATCCGCTGACCTGAATGTTGATTTAATCCTCGCGACGGTGGCAGAAAAATACAAGAATGAAAAGGTGAATACGATCGATGGCGTGAAAATTGACTTCCCAGATCGCTGGGTTCATTTGCGCAAATCGAACACAGAACCGATCATTCGAATCTACGCGGAGGCTTCTTCGGAGGCAGAAGCAGATACACTCGCTCAACAAATCATACACGTGATCAAAGAGATTGCGAAAGCATAAATGGCAGATAAAACACCCATATACCTAGATAACGCGGCGACCACTCCGGTGGATCCGGCTGTTTGGGCAGAGATGCAACCTTATTTCGAGCATTTTACTGCGAATCCTTCATCGATTCATTCCCACGGGCGTCAAGCGAAAGTGGCGGTAGAAAAGGCGCGCAAGACGATCGCGACTCTGTTAAATGCGTCGCCTTCGGAGATTCTATTTACTTCAGGCGGAACTGAAGCGGATAATACGGTCTTGCAATCGGCTGTTTTGCACGGTGGATGCAAGGTGATTATCACTTCGCCACTAGAGCACCATGCCGTATTGCACACGGCGGAGGCTTGGGCGAAACTGGGATTAGCAGAATTGAAATTAGTCCGTGTAAACCCAGATGGATCGATTGATTTAGCCCATTTGGAAGAATTATTATCTTCCTCAGAGAAGGCGATTGTGAGTCTCATGCATGGCAATAATGAGATAGGTAATTTATTGGATTTACACGCGGTGGGAGACCTTTGCGAGCAATACGGTGCCTTATTTCATTCGGATACGGTCCAAACTATGGGTCACTACAAACACGACGCCTCAGCCTTGAAAGTCCATTTCATGGTGGGAGCAGCGCATAAATTCCACGGTCCTAAAGGCATCGGTTTTTTGTATGCCAAAGCGGGAACGACGTTCAGTCCATTAATGCACGGTGGAGCTCAAGAGCGTAATCAGCGCGGAGGCACCGAGAATGTCTATGGGATGGTAGGTATTGCCAAAGCCTTAGAATTAGCCTACTCCGCCATGGACGAGCACGCCACCTACATCAAAGGCTTGAAAGCTTATTTCATCGAAGGTTTACAAAAGCAATTCCCAGGCATTTCCTTCAATGGAGCCTCTGGGGACGTAGAAAATAGCTTATATACGGTATTAAACGTGCGTTTTCCCTCGGTGGCAGACGGTGATATGCTTTTATTTCAACTAGACATAGAGAAGATTTCTGCTTCAGGTGGTAGCGCTTGTTCGAGCGGTACCTCAGTGGGATCACACGTTTTGACTGCCTTGAATCCAACAGCAAAGGGTGCGGCGGTTCGTTTCTCCTTTAGCAAAAATAATACCCGAGCGGAGATCGATCGGGTATTAGAAGTATTGAAAAAAATCGTGGCCTAGTAGGCGCGAGCAAAGATTACTCGGCGGCTGGAAGGTGCTCCTGTTAGGATGCATTTTCCAGCTTCTTCTTTTGCATCTAGTGGGATACAACGAATCGTTGCCTTCGTTAATTCTTTAATCTTTTCTTCCGTCTCAGACGAGCCATCCCAGTGCGCAGAAAGGAATCCACCCTCTTCGATTTTCGCGGTAAACTCGTCCCAGCTATTCACTTCGAAGGTATTCGCAGCTCTGAAATCGAACGCTTTTTGATAGATATTACGTTGGATGTCTTCCAAAGTATTCACAATTACATCTTCAATTCCCTCGAATGGCATACTCGTCTTCTCTCTCGTATCGCGACGCGCTAATTCGATCGTGCCATTTTCCATATCGCGGTTTCCAATCGCCAAACGTACTGGAACCCCTTTTAATTCGTATTCTGCGAATTTAAATCCTGGGCTTTGGTTCTCTGCGAAGTCAAACTTCACGGAAACCCCACGAGACTTTAACGCTTTCACTAATGGATTAATTCGTGATTTAATATTTTCTAATTGCTCTTCTCCTTTGTAGATAGGTACGATAACGACCTGAATAGGGGCTAATTTCGGAGGCAATACTAAACCTTGGTCATCCGAGTGCGCCATAATCAAAGCACCCATTAAACGCGTGGAAACACCCCAAGAGGTTCCCCAAACGTAGTCTAATTGATTTTCCTTGTTAACGAATTTCACATCGAAGGCTTTAGCGAAGTTTTGACCTAAAAAATGTGATGTTCCCGCCTGCAACGCCTTTCCATCTTGCATCAATGCCTCGATACAATAGGTTTCATCCGCTCCCGCAAAACGTTCGTTCGCGGTTTTAATTCCTTTCAATACAGGCATTGCCATAAAGGTCTCTGCGAATTCCGCATAGACTTCTAACATTTGTTCCGTCTCTTCAATTGCTTCTTTTTTCGTAGCATGTGCCGTGTGGCCTTCTTGCCACAAGAATTCAGCGGTGCGTAAGAATAAGCGGGTACGCATCTCCCAACGAACGACATTTGCCCACTGATTTATCAATAAAGGCAAATCACGGTAGGACTGAATCCAGTTTTTATAAGAGGACCAAATCACCGTTTCCGACGTAGGTCTCACAATTAATTCTTCTTCTAATTTCGCGTCTGGATCGACGATGACTCCGCCGCCATTCGGATCATTTTTTAGACGGTAGTGCGTTACGACTGCACATTCTTTGGCAAAACCCTCCACGTGTGAGGCCTCCTTGGAAAGAAAAGACTTAGGGATAAAAAGAGGGAAATAGGCGTTTGTATGGCCTGTTTCCTTGAACATATCATCTAATGCGCGCTGCATTTTCTCCCAGATGGAATAGCCATATGGCTTAATGATCATGCAGCCTCTCACCGCTGAATTTTCAGCTAGGTCTGCTCTCTTTACTAATTCGTTATACCACTCAGAATAATTTTCTGCGCGACTAGGTAGGGATTTACTCATAAAATATGTTAAAATCGTAATGTAATGTTCGTTTTTTCATTTACTTTACATTTGAAAAATGGAACGATACAAAGATACGTTTTGTTAGGCTTTTAATTGACATCATCCGCTAAAAACCATGAAAAATCAATCCTTTGCTTATTTATTGCTTGTAGGATTTGGAATCCTTTCAAGCTGTGTGAATGTGACAAACAATTCATACGCGACTGATGATTTATACGATGAGTCGAATCGCAGCGTTCAGATGGCTAAAGTTCAGGCCGCTAAAGCCGCTAAAGATAAGAAATACCTTGATTTTCAAGATTTAGAAGAGTCGGATGTAGAAGCCGAAATTATCGAAGAAGAGGAAGGTTTAGCGCAACAATCCTTTACCCGCGTTAATCCTAATTTATATCAATCTGCTTACCAGCAAGGACTTAATGATGGATTGTTTAATAGCCCTTATTTAGGATATGGCTATCGTTATACCCCATTTAACTATTGGAATCCGGGTTTCTCTACTTTTGGTAGCCCGTTTAGGACATTGAATATCGGGATTGGTGTAGGTTTTGGATTCTCAGCGTTTAATCCATATTCCTTCTACAGTCCATTTAACGATCCTTTTAATCCGTTTTTTGACCCATTCTATGGTTCATTTTACAGTCCTTATGGATTCAATAATTTCGGTTTTAATCGTTTTGGGTTTAATAATTTCTACAGTTTTAATAATTTTTACGGTCCTGTTGGATTTAATAATGGATTTAATTTCCAAAATCAACAAACTGACGTGAGGGAAAGAAGGAACTTTGGACCGCGTGAGGATCGATCAACGAACCGTGGTTCAGGTGCGAATTATTCCAATTCACCTCGTGGTGGAAATAATTACTACAATACGGAAGGAAATAATTTGCCTCGTGTGAATACGCAACCATCGAGTCAATCTTCAGGTTCTAGTTCTCAGCCGGCTTACGTAGCTCCTCGACGCAACTCGAATTACGAATATAGGGCAGCGCCTGTTGACGGAGGTCAAAGAACTAACCCTTATTCAACTCCTTCTTATAGCAGTCCTAGCTCTAGCGGAGGATACAGCGGCGGCGGTGGCGGCGGAGGTGGTTCTAGTCGCGGTCCTCGTTAATTTACGATCATGAAAAAAGCTCTTTTTTTACTTTTCAGCGTTTTTACGCTGAGCGAGGCTATGGCTCAAATCTACACCTACCCAGGTTTAGCCAAGCAATTTTCCACTATTTATTCGTCTGGAACTGCTCGAATTCAGGCATTAGGTGGCGCAAATAGCACTTTAGGTGCTGATTTAAGTGCTATTTCAGGAAATCCAGCTGGGTTGGGTTTTTATACCCGCTCCGAGGTCAATATGAGTCTTGCTTTTACGGGTGTTCAAACGAAATCAACTTATTTGTCATCCTCGGATCAAGCATCTGAAAGTCAATTGCAAGTGCCTACCCTAGGGATGGTGATTTCAAGTAATACACTCAGTGGTAGTGATTGGCATGGGTCGTTTGGTTTCGGCTATTCTCGACAAGCCATTTTTATTCAGCCAATTCAAGTTTCTGGAACAAATAACCGTAGTTCATTACTCGATAATTTCATAGAGAAGGCTAATGATAAAGACGCAACAGGGGCCAGTTTAGATGATGAATATGATACTAGCTCAGGTACGGCATCTTCTGCAGAGGCCTTAGCCTATCAAACCTTTTTAATCAATCCGAATTTTAGAACGGGTGGCGCTCCATTTGAACGTTTTCAGCCATTATTGCCCACCTATCAACAAGGCTTTGCTTCTAATTCTGGCGCATTAACCTCTTGGGATTTTGCCTACGGCGCCTCTTATCGTGATAAATTTTACTTAGGTGCTGCCTTACATTTTTCCAAAATAACCGCTAGTTCAACCACTAATTGGGAAGAAGAATACATCGGAGCAAAACAGGTAGCTGGATTTCAATTCGATGAGACATTACAAACAAATGGGTCAGGAATTGCCCTAAGTTTAGGAGGTATATATAAGTTAAATTCCTCACTAAGACTTTCGTTTGCCCTACGAACACCTACCTATTATGATCAAATGAACGAGACCTTTAATGCGCGATTAAATCCGGATGTTATCGGAATTCCAAGCACTGGGTCTAATGGGAACCCTATTACCATTACAAAGGTGAATCCGATCCGTTTAACGACTAATGAATTTACCTATCAATTCTTAAGTCCGTTACGGGTTTCAGGAGGCTTCGCTTATTTCTTCTCTAAAAGAGGTTTTCTGACCGCTGACCTGGAATACGTAGGTTATGGTGGAATGAAAGTGTATTCGGCTGAATTAGGAGGCTCTGCTAATCAGTCATTTCAGACAAAATACAATGGTCAAATCTCCCGCAATTATGAGGGTGCATTGAATGTGAAAGTAGGTACTGAAATTCGAGTTTTACCTATGGTAAGTATCCGAGGTGGTGCTGCTATGCTTGGAGGTGGTTATGCTCCTACGTATGATACCATTAATCGCAATGCTTTTCAATTTTCTGGAGGAATAGGATACCGAAATTCTACTTTCTATTTAGATCTAACGGCCATTCAAAGGACACAGAATGATGCCTATACGCCGTATACATTGAAGAATGTAGAAGATTATAGTTCTGCCACATTGAACATTAGCTCTACTCAAATCATGCTTGGAGGCGGGATTTATTTCTAGACCGGCAAGTATTGGTCTAAAAGCCAAAGCAATTGACTTACGGTGATTTCTCCGTCTACTTGAATATCGGCTTGCTGGTAAAAAGAAAGGCGCTCCTCGAAGGTTTTTTTGATGGAGGCGATGACAACTTCTTCGCTTTGGGACTTATCCAGTAAAGGACGATTATTTCCCTGCGCTTTATACAAACGTGTAGCTAAATCATTCACATCTACATTCAGGAATACACTTACCCCATTCGCCTTAATGAAATCCATATTGTCATTAAAGCAGGGAACCCCGCCGCCTGTAGCGATAACCATCGATTGATCCGGTTGAAAACCTCGCAAGGTCTTTTTTTCTATTTCACGAAAATGCGCCTCACCAAAATTCGAGAATATCTCAGATACAGTCTTCTGTTCACGGGTTTCAATTAATTTATCCATGTCCATAAACGAGTAACCGATATTCTTTGCTAATTCTTTTCCTAAGGTACTTTTACCCGAGGAGGGCATTCCCACTAAATAGATATTCTTCATTCGTTTTATTGTAGGCTTTGTTGAATTTCATCCGCAGACGGTAGGGCATAGGAAGACCATTTACCTTTTACCGTTCCATCTTTTAATAGCCATAAACCTGGGCTAGAGCGAACAATGGTTTTAAGTATTTTCGTATCGGCAGAAAGCGCTGGAAACGCTAACTGGTATTTATGTCGTAAAGCGTTCACTTCCGCATCTGGAGAAGCAGAAACAAGCCAAACGGTCATGTTCTTCAATTCTTTTGTTAGTTTTTCGATTGCTGGTAATGCCCCCTCATTCATATGGTGAATGTTCGGGATAATTACCATCAATTTTACCCCTTTGAAGCTTTCTTGCGTATAATCTGTGGTATCACCCTCTGCCCATAATTGGTAATCTGTGATCAATGGTTTAGCCTCTTTCTCATTCGTTGCCTGCATCGAAATGAATTGCGCCGTCGTATCAGTAGGCATTTCACTTAGCTCCGTTTCGACGCCTTTTATTTTATATACGTAGGAGAATTTTAATGGCTCGCGCTCCTTCATATTTGATGGTATGTTGTCTCCAATGGCATAGGGTAAACCATCGCTGATAGGTAAATATAGATAGCAAAAGGTCCCAAGGACAATGCTGGCAACGGCTGTTGCTGCTACCCATTTGCCTGTTTTTTCATCTTTCGGTTTCTTAGCGATGAGTATAATTAACGTCAGAACAATTAAGAATATATCTTTTCCAAAAGACGTCCAGGGAGTTAATTTAATGGCTTCTCCAAAACATCCACAGTCCGTTACCTTGTTAAAATAGGCTGAATAGAAGGTCAAGAATCCGAAGAAGGCAAGTATCACTAAAAACGCATATAAAGTCTGTTTAATGCGGTAATTAAGTGCCAGCGCGATGGCTAAAACGATTTCTAAACTACTTAATAAGATAGATAAAATGAGCGCATACGGAATCCAGAACTTCCAAAAACCAGCCATAAAGGCGAAGTCCACCGAAAATACGTCAAAGTATTCTTCTAATTTAAGTTGGGTTCCAATCGGGTCGTTCAATTTAATGAGACCTGAGAAGATGAAAATACCCACCAATAAATACTTCGCTATTTTAGTCATTATTGCTGTTGTTGCTGCTGTTGCTCGTTTTTCAATGTGATGAGGCAGAACACGGCATAGTTAAGCATGTCTTGGTAATTCGCCTCAACTCCTTCCGAAACAAGAGTTACACCATCGTTGTTTTCTATTTGCTTCGTGCGGAAAATCTTCATTAGAATTAAGTCCGTCATGCTGCTAATGCGCATATCGCGCCAAGCCTCGCCGTAGTCGTGGTTTTTATTACGTAATAATTCCAAAGTGATCTCCACTTGCTCACCATAAATGCGGCCTAATTCGGCGGCTTCGAATTCCATTTGGTCGGAACCTTCCAGTGATTTTTGAATTAGCGCGATGATGCAATAGTTGATGATTCCAATGAATTCTCCTTCGATGCCATCTTCGATTCTCTGAGCACCTTTTTCTTGAATGCTGCGGATTCTTTGAGCTTTGATGAAGATTTGATCGGTTAAGCTAGGTAGTCGTAAAATTCTCCATGAAGTGCCGTAATCTTTGTTTTTTTTATCAAACAAGGCTTTGCAGTATGAAATTACTTGGCGATATTCGATTTCGGTTTGGGAAGGCGTTGAGTCCCT
>JBEBDF010000015.1:0-34080 GCA_041157105.1 Bacteroidota bacterium
GTGATGGCTGTCATGCTGATCGACCTAGGCATTTTTAAAAAGGATACCAGTGAAGAAGTAACTTTCAAGGAAGCGGGTTTCTGGACGGGGATGTGGGTTTTATTAGCGATTATGTTCTATATTTTCCTAGGCTATAATGGCGCGATGGTGCATGGGATTACAGATACGCAAAGTCTAAAAGCGGTTCAGCAGGCGTATGCTTCGCACATTGATTTAGGGACTGGGTCCTACTATGAGGCACTGGCTACTTTTCAAAATAACATGTCGCTCGAATTTATCACCGGCTACCTTGTCGAATATTCCCTGTCTGCAGATAATGTGTTCGTCTTTATTTTAATTTTCAATTCCTTCGGTGTTCAAAAGCGTTACTATAAGAAAATCCTTGTTTGGGGAATCTTAGGAGCGATTATTTTGCGCTTAGTATTTATCTTCCTGGGTGCGGCTTTATTACAAAAATTTGATTGGATTATTTATGTTTTTGGTGCATTCTTAGTCTATACAGGATTGAAGATTTTGTTTTCGAAACACGAGGAGGAAGAGATTGATACGGCTAATCATCCCGTGGTCCGTTTTTTATCTCGTTTTTTCAATGTGTACAGAAGAAACGTGATCGGTCATTTCTTTGTTCGGATGAAGAACACGGGGAAACTGTTTATTACTCCCATTTTCGTTGTGGTTGTGGTGATTGCTTTTACGGATATTATTTTCGCAGTGGATTCGATTCCAGCGATTTTTTCTATTTCAAAAGACCCATATATTGTCTTCTTTTCGAATGTTTTTGCTGTGATGGGCTTACGTTCGCTTTTCTTTTTTCTTTCTAGTTTAATGGGCTTATTCCGCTTCTTGCCGATGGGCTTAGGCGTCTTGTTGAGCTTTGTTGGGGGAAAAATGCTGGCTCATTCGAAGTTAGAGGAATGGGGATTTGGGACGCTATCTTCTTTAGCAGTAATCGTTGGGATTTTGACGATTAGTATTTTATTAAGCCTTGCATTTCCAGAGAAGAAAAAGGCCTAGTGCCATTCCTTGACCATTTTACGGTATTGAAGGGGTGGGGTTTTCATCCAAGTTTTGAACTGTTTATTAAAATGAGACAGATTGCCAAAACCGCTCTCAAAACACACCTCAATCATTGGTTTGCTAGTTGTACGCAATAAGGTACAAGCATGTTTTACCCTAAATTCGGTCACTAATTCCACAAAAGTTTTATTGGTCACTTTCTTGAAATAACGGCAGAAAGCCGTTTCGGTCATATTTGCTAAATGCGCTACCTCATCTAAGTGAACGTCCTGTGTATAATTCGCTATGACGTAGGCATAAACCCTGTTGATTCTTTCTAAATCGCCCTCTGCAATCGAATAGTTGCCTTCCGTAGTATCAATAGCCTGAACATCTGCTGTTGAAATTCCGATCGTATGTAGTATCTGCAAGAAGGAGATTAGTTGTGGGAAAGGAGGCATGTCTACTAGTGTTAACATTTCTCTTGCGATGCGATCTTGTGTAGGTCCTACGATGGAAAATCCAGTTTTGGCTTTTTCAAACAGGTTTTTCAATCCAATACAAGCTTCATTTGAAAGAAAATCTTCACCTAAAAAATCACGCCGAAAATGAATCACTAATGCCTGAGCTCCATCCGAGGCAGGCTCTTCTAGTAACCAATCTTTTCGGTGATTTTGCCAGCAATGGGGTAAGTTTTCACCTAAAAGAACTAAGTCCCCTGGTCTGAAATCACTAATCTGATTCCCTACAAAACGCTTTCCTTCCCCGGAAATGATCAGGGTTAATTCTAACTCAGGATGAAAATGGTAGGGTGCATCAAAACGTGCTTGTTTCACATGTTTGATTTGAAATCCGGAGCTGAGTTGTTCAAGCTGTGCTTTCATATAATTTTAGCCTATTGGAGTGTTTTATTTTACAGAAGGGTAAAATTGCATCTTTTTTGGCCAAAATAAAGGTAGACTGCTGAAATAATTTTTGAAATCTTTGCAAGAAAAAACAAATGCTACATCAGTCCTTCTCTGTTTCGCATGAGCAAGTCGCTTATTTTAACGCAAACGGCCACGCTTACATTCCGGGCTTAATTTCAGCTGCAGAATTACAACCCTATCGCCAAGCGATTCTAGATTGGGCGGCGGACTTTCGCGCTCAGCAAAAACCCATGGAAGAGCGGGATACCTATGGGAAAGCATTTTTACAGATGATGAATCTGTGGGAAACGTCAGAAACGGTGAAGGAATTTACTTTGGCGAAGCGCTTTGCGGGGGTAGCTGCTCAATTACTGGGGGTTAAAAATGTTCGCCTTTACCACGACCAAGCGCTGTTTAAAGAGCCGGGTGGTGGCCATACACCTTGGCATCAAGATCAATATTATTGGCCCATCGATACTCCTAAAACGGTAACGATGTGGATGCCCCTGGTAGATATTGAGGAAGGAATGGGAATGCTCACATTTGCCTCGAAGTCTTCTGGAGCAGACCTACCTAAGTTAGAAATATCAGACGAATCTGAATCTTTGATAGGAGACTACGTTAAAAAACAAGGATATGAAATTGTGGCTCAAAAATCCATGAAAGCCGGCGATGCCACCTTCCACCTGGGTTGGACGTTACACAATGCGCCAGGGAATGATTCAACTAAAATGCGGGAAGTGATGACGATCATCTATATGGATGCGGAGGCTCGAGTGATGGAGCCCCAAAATCCAAATCAAGAAGCCGATCGACAGCGTTGGTTACAGGGTTTAGCCCCGGGATTACCGGCTGCCTCTGCCCTAAACCCACTTATTTGAGGTTAGGGCAGTCGCAGTCGTTTTTCTTAAATAAGGACCATTTTTTCTTGTAAAGCTTAGGCTGGCGTTGACTTGCACAGGAGCCAGCAAGTAAACCGATACAGAGAATAAGTACTAGATAACGCATTATTTTAAACGTGCTTTAAAGTAATTTATCGCTAATCCCCAAGCCTCTTCTGTAGCAGCTTTATCATACGCTGGGTTCGAAGGATTCGCAAAAGCGTGTTGCGCGTCGAAGATTTTTGTCTGGATTCCTTTACCCGCTGTCTTCATGTTGGTTTCGAATTCCTTCACTACCGTCGGGTTAATAAATTGCTCTTTCCCAGCAAAAAGGCCTAACACATCAGTCTGTAATAATTTCAATTGCTCGACGTCCTTCACTGGCATTCCATAATACATCACACAAGCTGCCGCTTGTTTGCCCGCTAAAATGGATGCTTTCAAGGATAAAGCTCCGCCAAAACACCAACCCACCGTCGCAATCTTCGCTTTCGGTCCTACATAGGCGATGGCTCCTTTAATGATCGCTTCTAAACGAGCAGGATTCGCACCCCCCATATATTTCGCGGCATCTTCTCTGGTAGTGGCTACTTTTCCATCATACATATCGATGGCTAACACATTTACATTACCTAAAGTACTGTAGAAATGTTCCGCTTCTCTTTTTATGTGGTCATTTAGGCCCCACCATTCTTGGAAAACGAACAAGGTAATATTCGTAGGCTTATCAGCAGGGATATAAAACCCTTTCGCCATTTGATCATCGGGAGTCTTAAATTCGACCATCACACCACCGGCCTTGCTCACATGATGGTAGGGCTTGGGTAGTGCGTGTGATTTAACAAAGTTTTTATTGGAGGCCAAAAGCTGCATTCCATCTTTCTTTACGAAGCAACAAGAGGCCTGCGAAAAGGCTAAAAACGAGGCAAAAACGAGTGCCAAGGTTGCGATATATTTTTTCATAGCTTGATTTGAGAAATTTTTTCTTAAATGTAGCCGAAAATTTCTGTTTTGCGCTAACTTTGTCCCAAACCTATTTATTTTAAACATGAAAAATTCCTCGTTCGGAATCCTCCGAATCACTCTCATTTTTGCCTTATTGGTTTCAACGCTTTCTGTCTTTGCACAAGCGGCTAACCCCTTAGCTGGTAAGAAAATTTTAGTTTTCTCCTCTACGAAAGGCTTCCGCCACTCGTCCATTAAACCTGGACAAATTGCCTTGTTCAAAATGGCATCAGAAAAAGGATTTTCTGTGGACACCACAGAGAATGCAGCCAATTTTACAGAGAAAAATTTGAAGCAATACCGCATTGTGGTGTTTTTAAACACTACATCTAATGTGTTAAATGACGTGCAACAAATTGCTTTTGAGCGCTATATTCAAGCGGGCGGAGCGTATTTTGGCATTCATGCAGCTACAGATACAGAATACGATTGGCCTTGGTATACAAAGTTAGCGGGTGGTCAATTCGCGTCTCACCCAGGTCGTCCAAATGTCCAAAAAGGAACATTTACGGCAGTAGATCGCACACACATTTCGACGGCACACATGCCAGAAACGTTCGATCGCACGGATGAGTTTTATGATACGAAGAACTTCAATAAAGATGTTAAAGTCTTAATTACTTTAGACGAAAAGTCATACAAGGATGGTAAAATGGGTGATTTCCACCCAATGGCTTGGTACCATGAATACGATGGTGGCCGTGCATTCTACACGAACTGGGGACATACGCATGAGTCTTTTGAGGAGCCGATTGTGGTACAACATATTTGGGGTGCGTTGCAATGGTTAGCGTCTGGTCGTCCTCAAGATTACACGAAAAAATTACGTTCAGAATTGCCACCAGAGGAGAATCGTTTCACGAAAGTGATTTTGGATCGCAATTTAGATGAGCCTACAGAACTTGCGGTGACAGATGGAGGAAAAATCTTCTTTGGAGAGCGTAAGGGTAAATTAAAAATGTATGATCCGAAAAAGGGCAAGACAAAGGTCGTTGCTGATTTGGACGTATTCTCGAAATTTGAATATGGTTTAATGGGGGTTAATATTGATCCTGATTACAACAAGAACCACTGGTTGTATTTGTTTTATTCTCCTCAAACAGGCAAAGCAGATACGGCTCAACACCTATCTCGATTTACCTACGACGACGTAAAGGATACCTTACTAATGGATACTGAAAAGGTATTGTTACGTGTGCCTGTAAAGCGTGACGGATGTTGCCATACAGGGGGTTCGATCGCTTGGGATAAATCAGGAAACTTGTTCTTGTCCACAGGTGATGACACAAATCCATTTGATTCTAATGGGTACGGGCCTATGGACAACCGTCCAGGTCGTGCAGGTTGGGATGCGCGTGCAACATCCTCTAACACCAATGATTTAAGAGGAAAGATTTTACGTATCAAGCCTACTCCAGAGGGGGGTTACACCATTCCGGAAGGCAATTTGTTTCCAGCGGGGATCTACCATGCTAAACCGGAGATTTATGTAATGGGAAATCGTAACCCTTACCGTATCTCTGTCGATAAGCGTACTGGTTTCTTGTATTGGGGCGAAGTAGGTCCTGATGCGGGTGAAGATTCAAAGAAATATGGTCCACGTGGACATGATGAAGTAAATCAAGCGCGTCAGGCAGGGTACTTCGGTTGGCCATTATTTGTGGCGGATAACCGTCCTTATAACCAGCGTGATTTTGCAAACGACAGCACTTGGGCTACGTTTAATCCCAAAGCTCCTATTAACACTTCCCCTCACAATACGGGATTTGCTCATTTGCCTGCTGCTCAGAAAGCATTCATTTATTACCCATATGCAGATTCTCCAGAATTTGGCCCTGTAATTACCAAAGGTTCTCGTAACGCGATGGCTGGTCCGATTTATTACCGTGATGATTTTCCAGCTACTTCGAAAACTAAATTCCCAGCCTATTATGACGGGAAGTTCTTTGCATATGATTGGTCTCGCGATTTAATCTACACGGTAACGATGAATGCAAAAGGAGATTTCGTTCAAATGGAGCGTTTCCTTCCTAATACAACCTTCTCTCATCCGATGGATTTAGAGTTTGATAAAAACGGTACGATGTACGGTTTAGAATATGGTCCTAACTGGTTTGCGGCTAGTGAGGATGCAGCGCTGTATAAAATTGAATACAATGCGGGAAATAGACCTCCTAAGGTGATGGTTTCAGTAGACAAGCCGGTGGGTGCTTTACCTTTGAGTGTTAAATTCTCTTCTAAAGGTACGATTGATTATGATGGGGATGCGATTAAATATGCGTGGAATTTTGGGGATGGAGGAACAAGTTCCGCAGCCAATCCAACACATGTATTTACCAAAGCGGGCATTTACAACGTGAAGTTAACTGTGAAAGATGCCGCTGGAAATTCGAATTCGGAAATGGTTAAAATTACGGCAGGTAATGAAGTGCCAACAGTAGATGTAGCTATTGAAGGGAACAAATCATTCTATTGGAACGACAAGCCGATCACCTATAAAGTATCGGTGCAAGATAAAGAAGATGGAAGTTTAGCGAATAAGAAGATTGCAGAGGACGAAGTTGTTATGCAAATTGATTATTTAGAAGGCTTTGATAAGACTTTGATTGCGCAAGGACACCAAGCGAATACTTCATTCTCTGCAGGTAAGCGTCTGATTGATTTATCAGATTGCAAGACTTGTCACGCGGTTGAAAAGAAATCTATTGGACCATCTTACACAGATATTAGTAAGAAATACCGTGCGAGCTCACAAAACATCGATGAATTATCGAAGAAGATTATTGCTGGTGGTGGTGGAGTTTGGGGCGAGAATGCCATGGCAGCTCACCCACAAATTTCGGTAGCTGATGCACGTGAGATGGTGAAATACATATTAGGTTTAGCAGATAAGAAGAAGGCCTCTAAGCCAGTGGCTGGACAATACGTTCCTCAAGACAAAGGAAAGCCAGGTACGTTTATCTTCCGTGCGATGTATACAGACAAAGGAGCAGGTAAAATTGCACCAGTAACAGGCTCTAAAGTCGTGACTTTACGTGATGCAAAGTTCCCAGCTGTAAGTGCAGATGCAACGGCTAAAACGATGAAGTTTAAAGTGGACGGAATCGGGGAAATCTTGGTTGCTACTGCTTCTGGTGGTTATGCGCGTTATGATGCCATCGACTTAACTGGAATCAAGAACTTATCAGTGATGGCTACCTATATGGCAGGTCAAACAGTCGGAGGTCAGCTAGAGCTTAGAACAGGTAGCGTAACAGGTCCATTAGTGGGTTCTGTTGAAGTAAACGCAACGAAGGCTTATAACTTCCCACTAAATATGTCAGGAGTTCATGATATCTACTTAGTATTCGTGAATGACAAAGTGAAAGAGGGAGCCTTGTATGCTTTGATGAATTTGAACTTCCAGAATTAAGCTGGAAGTTTTAAACGAAAAAAGCCCCGAGCGATCGGGGCTTTTTTATGCTCTTTCGGATAACTCGAGCCATCTTAGCTCTTTTTCTTCTAGCTTGTTCTTGATGTCCTCGATGGCTTTTGCCCAATCGGTTAACAATTGAAAGTCGTCTGAGCCTTGGTTGAGCTTTTCGACTAAGGAATCTTTCTCGATTTCTAATGCAGCCATCTCCTTTTCTAGTTCCTCGAATTCCTTTTGTTCCTTGAAGCTAAGCTTAGGACCTTTCGGGGCTGCGGGAGCAGCAGTCGATGGCGCTTTAACCGGACTTTGTTTCGTAGCTGGCTCATCTTCTTTATTCTCCAGGGCAATGCGATAATCCGTATAGTTTCCGTTGAAGAATTTAACTTCTCCTTCTCCTTCCACCAGGATTAATTGATCTACTAGATTATCCATGAAATAACGATCATGGGAAACCAGTAAAAGACAACCTTGGAATTCACTTAAGAAGTCTTCTAAAAGTTGTAAAGTATCTAAGTCTAAATCATTCGTAGGCTCATCCAGAATCAAGAAGTTAGGATTCTTCACAAGCACACGCATTAATTGAAGGCGTTTTTTCTCGCCACCACTTAGCTTCTCCACGGGAGTATATTGCTGGGCGGTAGTGAAGAGAAATTTGCTCAAAAACTGGCTTGGGCTCAGTGATTCGTTCTTTCCGTAGGGGATGACTTCGGCGATCTCTGTGATCGTGTCGATAACGCGTTGTTCTGGGCGGAAATCGAAGGGAATTTGGGTATAATAACCCACCACAAGCGTTTCGCCTGGATCGATGGTTCCTGAATCAGGTTGTTCTAATCCGGTTAAAAGTTGTAAGAATGTTGTTTTGCCGGCGCCGTTCTTTCCTACGATTCCGATGCGGTCTTTCTTCTTAAAGGTATAGGTAAAGTCGTTGATGATTTTCTTGTCTCCCCAGGCCTTTTTCAGGTGGTTGATTTCGATGATCTTATTGCCAAGACGGGACATTTGAATGTTAAGTTCCAGTTTGCTATCGTCTAGTTTTTTGTTTGCTTTTTCTTCCGTTTCGTGGAAGGCATCGATACGGTATTGGGCTTTGGTTCCACGGGCTTTCGGTTGCTTGCGCATCCACTCGAGCTCCTTGCGGTATAAGTTTTTCGCCTTTGAAATACTGCTGGCCTCTGAGGCCTCGCGTTCTGCTTTTTTCTCTAGGAAGTAGGCGTAATTACCTTCGTAGGTATAGATGGAGCCGTCGGCTAATTCCATCATCTTGTTGCAGACCTTGTCTAAGAAATAACGATCGTGGGAGACGACTAAAACGGTAACATTAGGTCCGGACATGATGCCTTCTAACCATTCGATGGTTTCGATGTCCAAATGGTTGGTCGGCTCATCCAGAATCATGATATCTGGACTCTCGATCAACAGTTTAGCGAGGGAGAGACGTTTCTTTTGGCCCCCTGATAAAGTAGATACTTTTTGATCTCCATCTGGAATGCCCAAGCGGCTAATAATTTGTTTCGCTCTTGCCTCGTAATCCCAAGCGTTATGCGCCTCCATTAATGCAAACGCATCTTCTAATTCTTTTGAATCACCGGAAAGCATTGCTTTTTCGTAGGATTTGATGGCTACCGCGCTGGGTAAATCGTCCGAGAAAAGGTAATTAAGTACTTGTTCGTTTTCGGCGAAAATGGGATTCTGGGGTAGATAGCCTACGCGAATTCCTTTGCGGATGGAAATATTTCCCTCGTCCGGAGTTTGCATCCCCATCAGGGATTCCATCAAGGTGGTTTTACCCGTGCCATTTTTTCCTATGAGGGCTACTTTTTCACCTTTTTGGAGGCCAAAAAATAATCCTTTAAACACCCATCTTTCGCCCAGGTTGCGTGATATGTTCTCCGCCGATAAATAATTCATTCGTTTGTTGTTGAGAATTCAATTAAGAATTCGATTCCATCTCTTCTTCTCTCATTTTACGCTTCAGAACACGGCCTGAAACGCCGATACTGACTTCATACAAACCAAGTAGTGGGAATGCCACTAAAAGCTGTGAAATCACATCGGGAGAAGGGGTGATGATCGCCGCCACGATAAAAATGACAATAAGGGCATGTCTACGGTATTCCCGCATGAAGGACGGGGTTAAAATGCCTACTTGCGATAGCACATAGGCTACCATGGGTAATTGGAAGGTGATTCCACAAGCCAAAGTCAACATAGATAATAACGAAATATAATCGTTGATATCGAACTGGTTTTGTATAGTAGGATCTAATTTAAAGTTAGCTAGAAAGTTAATCGCCATAGGAGCAACAACATAATAGCCGAAGGCAACCCCACTAAAAAATAAAAGAGATACCCAAAAAACCGCTCCACGCGCCGCATTCAATTCTTTACTTTTTAATCCAGGTTTAATGAAACGCCACAATTCGTGGAACATATATGGGAAAGCAAATAATAGACCTACGATGATGGATTGTGTCAACGCCATCATGAATTGTCCAGAAACCTCTCTACTTTGGAGAATAAAATCCGCCTTCTGCATGCACAAACTTGGCATATTGAAGAGCTCAGCGGCTTTGCATAGGATTTGGTTCGTATAAAAATCCGTCTTAGTCGGCCCTAGAATAATCGTACTAAAAATGAATTCACGGAAGAACCAAGCCGCCACCGCAAAGACAAAAAAGGAAGCAACAGATCGCAGAATATGCCATCTTAATTCTTCTAAATGACCTAGGAAGGACATCTCAGTGCCATCCGATGCGTCATCGTCGTCGAAATCGTCAAAATCTTGATCTGCAGCCATGTGTTATTATAGGTATAATGGGAATTGCTTCACCCACTCATTTACTTCTGTTTTGATTGACTTCAATACCGCCTCTTTATCGTGGTTCATCAAGGCCTTATCGACCATCTCTACGATTTGAGCCATATCTGATTCTTTTAAACCACGCGTGGTCATCGCCGCCGTTCCCACACGCATACCAGAAGTAACGAATGGTGACTTGTCGTCGAATGGAACCATGTTTTTGTTAATCGTAATATCTGCTTGAATCAAGGTGTTCTCCGCTAATTTACCACTCAAACCTTTCGGACGTAGGTCAATTAACATCAAGTGATTGTCCGTGCCGCCTGAAATAATATCGTATCCTTTCGCTAAAAAGGCCTTTGCCATTGCTTGCGCATTTGATTGCACTTGCTTTGCATAAGTCTCAAACGTAGGAGTTAATGCCTCGCCAAAAGCAATCGCTTTCGCCGCAATCACGTGCTCTAATGGACCACCCTGTGTTCCTGGGAACACTGCGCCATCTAAACAAGCGGACATCATTTTCAATTCCCCTTTTAGCGTTTTGAAGCCAAATGGATTCTCAAAATCATTTCCCATCATAATCAAACCACCACGCGGCCCACGAAGCGTTTTGTGCGTCGTAGTCGTAATAATGTGGCAATGTTGAACGGGATTATTCAATAAACCCTTCGCGATTAACGCAGATGGGTGTGAAATATCAGCTAATAAAATCGCTCCTACTTGATCAGCGATGGAACGAAGACGGGCATAATCCCAATCGCGGGAATAAGCAGACGCTCCACAAATTAATAATCTTGGTTTTTCTTTTAACGCAGTCGCCTCTACTTTGTCCCAATCGATTAATCCTGTCTCTTTTTCTACGCCGTAGAAGAAGGCTTGGAAATACTTTCCTGAGAAATTCACAGGAGAACCGTGGGAAAGGTGACCACCGTGAGATAAGTCAAATCCTAAGATTTTATCGCCTGGGTTTAAGAAAGATAGGAATACCGCCGCATTCGCTTGTGCCCCCGAGTGAGGTTGTACGTTCGCCCAAGCAGCTCCGAATAATTTCTTCGCGCGCTCGATCGCTAGGGTTTCCACTTCATCCACTACTTCGCAACCACCATAATAACGTTTTCCGGGTAGACCTTCGGCGTATTTATTCGTTAAAACACTGCCCTGTGCTTCCATCACTTGAGGAGATGTAAAGTTTTCAGAGGCGATTAATTCAATGCCAAATTCTTGGCGATGTGCCTCCTGGTTAATCAGGTCAAAAATCTCTTTGTCTCGTTGTGTAGGAAAAGTGGATGCCATAAAAAATAAATGCTTTCTGGATTACAATTTGAAAGGTCAAAAGTACGTTTTTTTCTCCGAATTGAAAAACGAAAAGCCGGTATAATAAGACAAATATCACGCGCGTTTCCGCGCTTTTTTCTTAATTTTGATTTTGCATTTTGAGACAAACATGAAATTAAAATATATCGCCTTTCTTTTGTTCGCATTTATGGCCATCCCGGCTCTTGCACAAAAGATTACACCCGCTAAGTGGTCTTGGTCCATCAAGCCGTCAAACCCGAAAGTGGGGGAGCAAGCCGAGGTCATTTTCAAAGTGGCTATTGAAAAGGACTGGTATCTATATTCATCTGATTTTGACAAAGATTTAGGCCCCACGGTAACCACCGTTACTTTCAAGCCTAGTGCGGGCTATCAAACCATCGGTGGATTGAAAGCCATTAACCCACATTCGAAAAACGACACGGAGATTTGGAATGGTACCTATACTTATTTTACAGGGCAAGGGGAATTTCGTCAAAAGATTAAAATAACCGCCCCGGAGTATAAAATCGAGGGTTCTTATGATTCACAGTCTTGCTCGAATGTTTCTGGACTTTGTGTGCCTATCAGGGGGACATTTAGTTTAGAGGGCAAGGCGGAAGTTATCGCAGGAAAAGACATGGAGTCCGCCCCTCCAGTTTCTGTGGATTCGGTGTTGGAAGCACCAGCAGTACAAACAGCTCCTGTTACTCCTACGGTTCCATCCGTTCAAGCACCACAAGAGGAATCCTTATTTGCTTTCTTCTGGATTGCTTTAGGCGCTGGATTCCTTGCTCTTTTAACTCCCTGTGTTTATCCATTGATCCCGATGACCGTGAGTTTCTTCACGAAACAAAAGGGCGGAAAAGGTCTAGCGTTTTTATACGGAGGATTTATTGTGTTGATCTATGTGTTCTTCGGTACGTTGCTGGCCTTCTTCGCAGGAGCTAGTTTTGCGAACTTCTTGAGTACGCACTGGATTCCGAATATGCTTTTCTTTACCATATTTATCTTATTCGGTATTTCTTTCTTAGGAGCTTTTGAAATTGTATTACCATCGAATCTAGTAAATTCAGTTGATGCGAAGTCGGACAAAGGCGGTTTTATCGGCGTCTTCTTCATGGCCTTCACGTTGGTATTGGTTTCGTTCTCTTGCACGGGGCCTTTAGCTGGATCCATCTTGATTGCGGCCTCACAGGGTGCTTTCTTGAAACCGATCATTGGGATGCTGGGCTTCTCTTTAGCCTTCGCTATTCCTTTTACAATGTTCGCGATTTTCCCTGGATTCATGCAGAAGTTGCCTAAGTCGGGTAATTGGATGAATGAAGTAAAGGTGGTTTTAGGTTTCTTAGAAATTGCCTTAGCATTCAAATTCTTAAGTGTAGCAGATCAGGTATATCACTGGCATTTATTGGATCGCGAGATATTCTTGGCTATTTGGATTGCGATCTTCACCGCCTTGACGTTGTATTTATTCGGGAAGATTTCGTTGCCACACGATGGGCCTGCCAAGAACCTTTCGGTTCCACGTACCTTGTTTGCGACGGCGGTTTTAGCTTTTGTGATTTACTTGGTTCCGGGGATGTTCGGAGCGCCGTTGAAAGGACTTTCGGGTTGGTTGCCTCCGATGAATTCACAGGATTTCAAAGGATCACAAGTAACAGAGTCTTCCACGCAAAACAGTGAAGCTTTATATAGCGATTTCTTGGAGTTACCTTTGGGTTTGACGGGCTATTTCGATTTCGAGCAAGCGAAAGCGGCGGCCTTGAAAGCGAATAAGCCTTTGTTTATCGACTTCACCGGACACGGCTGTGTGAATTGTAGGAAGATGGAGGAATATGTTTGGTCTGATCCGGCCGTGCTTCAGCGTCTGAAACAAGATTACGTGGTGGTGGCTTTGTATTGCGATGATAAGACCGAATTGCCGGCAGACAAGTGGTACACTTCGAAAGTAGATGGGCAAGAGAAGAAGACTTTAGGGGACCAAAACCTTGACTTCCAAATCACCCGCTTCAACTCGAATGCACAACCACATTATGTTTTATTAGATCCACGCAATGATTCAAAGCCAATGGTGACACCTGTCGCTTTTGATGCAAATGTTGCGCATTTTGTTACTTTCTTAGATCAAGGGAAATCCATCTATCAAGCTACGAAATAATGTCTTGGGCCGCCTATTCAGGAGTTATGATAGCCACGGGGCTAAAATTTATCGCGGGACCTATCACGGGTTTCAGCGTAGGATTAGCTTGGTATGAAACGGTATTCTTTACATGGTTAGGGGCGATGGGAACGGTGACGTTCATCATTACATCAGGTAAGGCCATATTGGGGCTGCTTGCAAAGTACCGAACAGCGAAACCAAAATTATTTTCTAAACGAATCCGCTATGCGGTAGATATTTGGCAGCGATTTGGGATTAAAGGGATTGCGGCGTTGACCCCTTTGATTTTTACGCCCATCGGTGGAAGTTTGCTCGCGCTATCTTTCAAAGTGCCCACGGCCCGCATTCTGTTTTTTATGGCGATCTCCTCACTTATTTGGTCACTGATCTACGTGGCTGGTATTTACCAATTGACTTTCTTGCGGGATATGCTTTTGCATTAAATTTTAAAGCCATAAAAAAAGCCGGATAAACCGGCTTCTTAAAATCTATGTCCTCAGGAATTAGTTTCCTTGGTTGATCGCTTTTCCTTTGAATAATTTCTCGCGGATCGCATTTGCTTTCACTTCTAACTCTGGTTTCGCATCGTACGTTAACTTCGATTGAACCGCTGCGCTGTCTGGGTGAACACCATAAACGTATTCGTCATCTTTACGTACGTCTTTTTGTTTAATCGTGTTATTTTTTTGGTAATCACAAGAAGTCGCTACCGCTAAAATGGCTACTAAAGAAAGTAAATTTGATAATTTCATAAGGCTGTGTCAATAATTATTTGCAAAAATAAGGAATGGGACTTCGTTTGCCTAACTTTCCTCCAATTTTTTAAGTTGATCTGCTAAAAAGTTCATCAATTCCTGAATATACGGCTTGCTGAAATTGAATTCGATTCCAGCTGTCGCATAAATCGTTTTCATTGGCTGTGTATAACCCAGAGAAAGTGCGGCGATGTATTGTTCGAGAGCTTTTTTCGGGTTTTGGCAATAATTACGCCAAACCGCCAGCGCCCCTAACTGCGCTATTGCATATTCAATATAATAGAACGGTACTTCGAACAGGTGCAATTGCTTCTGCCAGATATTCGATTTCACCTCCGCTAAACCATTCCAATCGGTGATGGAATCCGAGAATTTCGAAACGATCTCGTTCCACTTCGCTTCGCGCTGTGCCACCGTGTGAGCAGGATTTTCGTATACCCAATGCTGGAATGCATCGATCGTCGCCACCCATGGTAAAGTCTCCAAGATGTCTTCTAGGTGTTTGATTTTCGCTCTTTTTGCCTCTTCTGGGTTTGAAAAATAAGATCTCCAGCGGTCCATTGTCATCAATTCCATACTCATCGAGGCAAGTTCTGCCACCTCAGATGGGAAGTTGCGGAAGGAATTTAAGGCTAAGTCTTTGGTCAAAATACTGTGAACCGCGTGACCGCCTTCATGTAGTAAAGTCACCACATCGCGCACCGTTCCCGCCGCATTCATGAAGATGAACGGGTAACCTGTTTCTTCCAAAGGATAATTATATCCGCCCGGGTTCTTTCCCTTACGGGAATCCAAATCGAAGCGATCCAAAGTCACCATTTCTTTCAAGCAATTGCCCAAGAACGGATCCATCTCGTCGAACAATTCGATTGTTTTCTCTAGTAATTCTTCGCCTGTCTCAAAAGGTTTCAAAGGACCACGACCTAAAGGGTCTACCGCCTTGTCCCAAGGCTTCAAGGCATCAATCCCCATTTCTTGCTTGCGCTTCGCAGCGGCCTCATTTAACAAAGGAACCACGGTTTCAGCCACCGCCTCATGGAATTCAAAGCATTCCGCAGGACCGTAGTCGAAGCGACCCAAACTAGCGAAAGCATAGTCACGGTAGTTTTCGAAACCTGCATTCTGAGCGACTTGATGGCGCTTTTCGATCAGCGAAGTATATAAGTCGTTCAGCTCCGTTTTGATACTTAAACGTTTCTCTACCATCGTGCGATAGACTGATTCGCGTTCTGCACGGTCAGTGGACTCTAAAAGGGCGCCCGCTTGCTGCAAGGTTTTCTCTTCGCCATTAATCGTTACCATTAGGGCGCCGGTTAAGGCTCCATAATTGGTTTCTAAATTCTGCAATTCAGTGAACAATGGAATATTTTCTTCGCGGAAGATTTCAATGGCCTTTTTCATGCCGCGTAACATCACCGGGAAGCCTGTTTCTTTTAGCTCTGAAACAAAGGGACTTTCGATCACCTTCTTGTTCCACGCGTCGTCGAAAACAGATGCGTTTGGCATGATTTCGTTCACAAACTGAGCGTAGCTCGTTTGCAAAGTCTCGTTTTGGTTATCGCAAGACATTTTGATGTAGCGCCACGCGAAGTTTTCCGAGAGGTAGGATTCTAATTCGGATCTATTCGCGCAAAAAGCACGTAATTCAGAAATGCTAGCGATTTCCGTTGCGCTCAATTTCTCAAAATAGGGCAACACCGATTCCCAAGTACTCAACTGAAAATCTGCCGGCAAAAATGTTCTATTTCTCATATTAATCTAAGTCAATCACCACCCCAGCGCTCAATGGATGCGCCACGCAGGTTAAAATATAGCCCTTCGCGATTTCGCCCGGGGTTAAGCCATCTTCCTCGTCCATTCCCACTTTTCCGCTTTGGCATAATCCCATGCAAGCCGTACACATCCCTGCTTGGCAGGAATAAGGGATATCAATATCTGCCTCTAATGCGGCTTCTAAGATAGTTTCGCTTGGTTGAACGGTGATTTTATGTTCTTTCCCCTCGTAAATCAGGGTCACTTCTTGAGTTTGTAATGAACCATCCTCTTCCGCTTGCTCCATCGCTTCACTGGCCACAACCCCAAAAGATTCTTGGTGAATCTGACCCGCTGGCACATCAAACATCGCTAAAGACGATTGTACCTCTGTCATCATCCCTTGCGGTCCGCACAAATAATAGTGAGCAGACGCGATGTCCAGTCCTAATTCCTGCTTTAAATAATACACGATGGAGGCTTGGTTAATTCGACCTTTCAAGCCTGGCCAATTCGCCGCAGGTTGTGAAATGACATGCAAAACTTTCAGGCGATCAGTATACGAGCTCTCTAATGAGTCCAATACTTTTTTGAAGATGATTTGATCCTCATGACGAGAGCCATAAATTAGGTGAATCTTTGATAAAGGCTCACCGTGTAGGATCGTTTTGATCATCGATAGCAAGGGTGTAATGCCAGATCCAGCTCCCACGAACACGTAGTTTTTAGAAGCAGTAGAATCGGGTTCCACGGAAAAATTTCCCATCGGTTCGAGCACCTCTAAGCTGTCACCCACCTGAAGGGTATCACATAAAAAATTAGATACTAAGCCACCCTCGATACGTTTTACGGTGATCGCCGGAGACATATCGGTCTTGGAAGAAGAAGATAAACTATAACTTCTGCGGACTTTTTTACCTTCGATCTCGGGAATGACGGTTAAAAATTGACCCGATAGATAATGCAAAGCATCGTGAATGGGCTGCCAAAAATGGATCGTCTTCGTGTCGATCGTTTCGTCGGTGATTTCTTTAATTTTTAAATGCATATTAATCGCTGCTAACGGGTTTAATCCAAGCTATGGCACTCGGTCTGCTTTCGTTGTGCAGTCTATCGAAGGCTGTCACTGTAAATCCATAACCCGGTTTAAGGTCATCTTGTTCTAAAATTAATTCATTTGCCTTACCCTTGTATACGATATTGCTTGGGTCTTCCAGGTATTTTTTGTCTTGCTTCGGAATTCGGTAGACCACATAATAGGAAACTGGATCACCATCATCGGATTCCTCTCCAGCCTGCCATTTCAGTTTATTTGTTGTCAAAAACACTTGTGTAGGGGCGTGAGGGGCAATACTATCTAGCCAGGGTGTGGTAGGTAGTAAAGCGGGATGAGCGAAATAATTCGAGCGAAGGGTGTCTCGGAATGCTTTCTTATTTTTAGTCAAAGAAGTCGAGCTATAAAAAATCAATCCTGCGCCTTGAGACATGCTTCGGCTAATCTCCACCTGTTTTTTCATCTCCTTATTTGTCCAAACATCCCCTAAATGATAGGACGCCATCCCAAAATAGACCGGTTTTCCATACGAATGCGCATTCCACCATTCTGCTAAAGGCTTAAAAGGCGCCACCCGATGTGCTGTATCCCAATACAATTGGGGCGCGATATAATCTAACCAGCCTTGTTTCAGCCAATGATCCGTATCCGCATATAAATCATCATAGGATTGCAAGCCCTTCACGGTAGGCATGCCATTCACTGGATCAGACGTTTTATGTCGCCAAATCCCAAAAGGACTAATTCCAAATTTAATCTTTGGATTCGTCTTCCGAATAGTCTCCGATATTTCCTGAATCAAGGCACTCGTATTTCGTCGTCTCCAGTCTGCCTTAGACTCGCCAGCATGCCGGTACTGCAAGTACGTTTCTTCATCATTTAATTTTGATTTTGGATCGGGATACGGATAGAAATAATCATCAAAGTGAATTCCATCCACGTCGTAATTCAAGATGATGTTCCGCACTAAGCCTGCGATGTAGTGACGTGCGGCTGGCATCCCAAAATCGAATAATAGTTGGCCATTATACGACAAAAGCCATTCTGGATGTTTTCTAGCTACGTGCTCAGAACTTAAAAGTGACCGCGACGACATGGTGGCACGATTCAAGTTTAACCACGCATGAAATTCCATACCTCTTGCGTGGGTCTGATCGATCATAAACTCCAAAGGATCGTAATACGGACTAGGTGCCTTACCTTGTTTTCCAGACAGGTAAGTCGTCCAGGGTTCCGCACTTTTCGCGTAGAGCGCGTCTGAAGCGGTTCTGATTTGTACAAAAAGTGCGTTGATTCCTGTTTTTTCGTGGGAATTCACTAGGTCGATAAATTCGGATTTTTGTTTTGCCCCGTCATAATTGCGAGGACTTGGCCAATCGATGTTTTGGACGGTCGCCACCCAAACTCCCCTCAACTCGCGTTTAGGTCCCTGAGCTAGAACACAGGTAGAAAAAAGACATAAAACAAGGATTGAAATTAGGCGCATCATTCGGGATGCAATTTACCTAAAAATGGGCAATTAGGCCTTCTCGATCGAAAATAAATAGCCTACTCCCTTTAATGTTTTGATGTAGTATTCGGGGATTTTCTCGCGCAATTTGCGGATATGCACATCCACGGTACGTTCCACGACGAAAACATCTGACCCCCAAACCTTCTCCAATAACTCATCTCGGTTAAACACCTTGTTCGGGTTTTTTGCTAGGAATGAAAGTAATTCAAATTCCTTTTTAGGTAAAATCAAGGCACGGCCTTGGAATGTCGCGGCATATTGCACGCGATCTATAACTAAATCTCCAATAGAAATAACGTCGTTTTTCGATTCAGGAACCGCTGCCTCGCGCGTTAATAACGCATTAATTCGGCTGATTAATGCACGCAATTTGATAGGTTTTACCACGTAATCGGTGGCTCCACTCTCAAAGGCAGCTATTTCAGTATACTCTTCACCTCGTGCAGTTAGGAACAGAATGAGGGTATTTTTGAATTCGGGATTTGATTTGATTTGGCGGGCTGCTTCGATGCCATCCATCTCGGGCATCATCACATCCATGATGATTAAATGGGGTTGGAAGGATTTCGCAGCTGCAATAGCTTCTTTTCCATTCGTCGCTTTTGCTAAAAGAAAGTTTTCTTTTAGTAAATTGTATTCCAATAACTCCAAAATGTCTACATCATCATCTACGAGTAGAATTTTGTATGCTTTAGAAGCTGTTGCCATAATTGTTCAAAGGATTACCTGACAAATATAGAAAGATGTATGTTATGGAATTGTTAATTTATTAAATATGTCAAACCACATTGCTTACTCGTCTAGATTATCGAGTTCCCTCTTGTCGATGGCCTTGATTATTGCTGCGGCTTATTTATTACAAGACCTATTGATTTTGCTTTCTTTTGCGCTTGTTTTGTCTCTTTTGTTATTACCGGCGAGTAAGTGGATGGAGGCCAAAGGTTTTCCTCGCGCTCTTGCCATCTTTATCGCGATCCTTTTAACCTTCGCACTTATTTCTACTTTGCTCTTTGTGGCAGGAGTTCAAATAATGGAATTCTCTTCTGAGTTTCCTCTCTTTGCAAAAAAAGCTGAAAGGTGGATATCTAGCTTGCAATCCTTTATTTCTGCGAATTTCAATATCTCACGTCGGAAGCAAATGTTAGAGTTAAGTAATGAGTTAATGGCCTTGTTAAAAAACTCCGGGGTCATCATTAGCACTACGTTTTCGACGGCTTTGCACGCCATAACCGCCTTAATTTTAGTCCCGGTATTTACTTTTTTCTTTTTGTTTTACCGCGATTTCTTTGAAAGCTTTTTGCAAAAAGTCTTTCCTAAAACGGAAGCTGAAGTCTTAACGAAAGTGATTGAGAAAACGGGGTCGGTGGTCCAAGGATATTTAGTAGGATTATTAGTGGTTATGCTGATTGTGGGGGTGTTGAATTCGGTCGGTTTTTGGTGGATTGGTGTGGAATATCCGGTGTTTTTTGGGTTTTTGACGGGAATATTGTTGTTGATTCCCTACATCGGTATTTGGATAGGAGCATTGTTACCCATATTATTAAGCTTAGTGACCCTGAGTCCATCGCACGCCTTAGCTGTGGTGGCATGGGTGGCGGCTGCACAGTTTATTGAAGCTAATTTCATTACGCCTTTAGTGGTGGGCTCTAAAGTAAGTATGAATCCGATGGTCGCGATGCTGGCATTGTTGTGCGGGGAATTGCTCTGGGGAATTCCAGGTTTGATTTTAGCCCTTCCGCTGACGGCCGTTATGAAAGTAATTTTTGACTCCGTCCCTACTTTAGAACCCTATGGATTCTTGTTAGGTGAGGCTCCTTCCAGAGCTAAAGAGACAAAAGCTCCTTAAAACGGATCGATTGACGACGCGAGATTTCGATTTTTTCTGCTTTTTCTCCTTTTAAAGTCACCTGCAATCCGCCAGAGAACCAGGGTTCGATCTTCTCAATGAAGTTCAAGTTCACAATGTGTTTACGGTTGCAACGGAAGAATAATTTCGGATCTAAGCGTTCCTCTAAAGAATTGAGGGATTTTAATACGAGAGGTTTTTGGTCGTCAAAAAACAAACGAACATAATTACCCATCGATTCACATAAGCGAACACGGTCCAGACGTACGAACCAACATTTCTCCCCGTCTTTCACGAATATTTGATCATTTCCTCCTAAAACATGGTTAGTAGTCGCCGATTTTTCCGTTCTTGCAGGGCGCTGAAAACGTGATTCTAATTTCTGAATGCTTTCACTTAAACGGGCTAATTCGATGGGTTTTAATACGTAATCCAAAGCGTTCACCTCGAATGCCTTCAACGCATATTCATCAAAAGCCGTCGTGAAGATGATCTCCGGGAGAAAGCCATCCCATTCTTCTAACCACTCAAAACCTGTTTTACCAGGCATCTGTATGTCTAAAAATGCCACATCTGGCTGCAATTCCTCGATCAACTGGCTAGCTTCTTCGGTATTCGATGCCTCGCCCACGACTTCGATGGATGGGAAATTTTCTAATAAACGTTTCAGTTCATTTCTGGCTAGGCGTTCGTCGTCTACGATGATGGCTCTCATGGGAATTAGGCTATTGTTTCAACAAGATAAGGAATCGTTACAGAAGCAAGGACATGATTTTTGTCCAATGGTTTTAAGTCAATATGAGCGGTCTCCCCAAACAATAAGGAAAGGCGGTTTTGGGAGTTGACTAATCCAATTCCGGTTGATTCCTCTTTATCTTTTAAATGTCCTGGATTAATAACTTGTAAATGAATCATTTCTGAGGCCATCTCTCCTTTGATTTGAATTAAACCTTCTTTCGCGGAATGTGCGATCCCGTGTTTGATCGCATTTTCCACTAAGGTTTGTAATAACATGGGAGGTATTTGTGCTTGGTGAATTTCTTTCGCTACGTCTACTTTCCAGGTTAGACGCTCTTCGTAGCGGATTTTTTCTAGGTTTAAGTAGTCGATAATCGTATCTAGTTCTTCTGCGATGGAGATTGTCTTTTTACGCTCGGTTAATAAAGAGCTTCGCAATAGTTTCGAGAGTTGGTTAATTCCTTTTTTGGCCTTCGACGGATCTTCCGTAATTAACGCACGAATACTGTTTAGGGCATTAAAGACGAAATGAGGATTCATTTGTGCTCGCAATACTTTCCCCTCTGTCTCTTGAATAGCGCGTTCTAATTGATTATTCTCCCTTTCCATCTCGAGTTGTTTTTTCGAATATTGAAAGAAGAAATAAATCAACATCCAAATCGCCAGTGGCTTCATAAAGTTGAATAGGTACTGAGTGATGATGAAAGGGCTTATTTGGACCTCAAAATTCTCCCCCAGCAAGTATTGATCGATAGGTAAATTGAGCGCAACCAAGCAAGTAGCCATGAAGCAAAGGGCAAAAAAATGGTTACGAATCATTTGGATGAGCGGTAAATCCTGCCAAGCATAGTGTTTCGTAATGCGCTTATATTGATGGGTTAATAGAATCGCTAAGGAGATATTTGCGATGGATGCATATAACCAAGCCCAGTGCCAGCCGTATTGATTCGTGTAAAGAACCGCCTCGTTAAGCATCCAGGCGAACCAACCGCCTAAAGTCAAAACCCAATACATGTGTTTTCTCAGCATATTACATGGACTCCGGTAAGTCGGCTAGATGGATGATGCAATTGCCTTTTACCAGGCGAAATTCTTTTGCGCTATAATCGTATTGTATATGGTATAGGCACAGGTTTTGGTGTGCATAGTTGTCCATATGATGTAAAGGTGCGTTGAATAAGTGGGTGAGTAAAACCCGCATCGCACGACCATGCATCGCGATTAATATGGACTTTTCCTCTGGTCTGGAAAGAAGGAGGTTGACAACTGGTTTTTGACGCTCTAACACTTCCACCGGGCTTTCTCCCTGATCAGACTGCACGTGAATATGGCCCTCTCTCCAAGTTTTTGTTAAATTTTTATAATATAAATCGTCCTCTGTATTAGGCGACTTTCCTTCTTTACTTCCCCAGGAAATCTCATTTAAACCTTCGTGCTGCTCCCAAGGCAAGCCTTTTTCGATAAAGCCTTTGACGGATTGATGTGTTCTTTTCAGCGCTGAAGTATAAATTTTATCAATCGGAAGATCTTGGTAGTGCGCGAAGAAGGCTTCTGCTTGTCTTTGGCCTAATGCATTTAAATCTGCATCTATCCCACTGCCTTGCACGACCCCCTTGCGATTGTATTCCGTTTCGCCATGGCGAATCAGGTAAATATCTTTCACTAAATCAGGCCGAGCTTGCATATTAATCGTATTTTATTCCGAATTTTAGCCAAAATTACAAAATATATGTTTAATACTTCCATCTCGTTGGAGACGTTGAATTCGATGTCTAAGAATACCATGATCGATCACTTAGGTATTGAATTTACCGAAATTCAGTCCGATTATTTAAAGGCAAAAATGCCGGTCGATCATCGAACAATTCAGCCCATGGGATTGTTACATGGGGGTGCGTCTGTTGTTCTAGCGGAAACCCTAGGTAGTGTGGCGGTGGTTTTAGCCGTCAAAGATCCGATGAAAGAAACAGGTGTAGGAGTGGAGATCAATGCGAACCATTTAAAGTCGGCTAGAGGTGGCTACGTAATAGGTACTTGTATACCCTTACGCATCGGTCGTACTTTACATGTCTATGAAATTAAAATTCACGACGAAGAAGAAAATTTGATTTGTGCGAGCCGTTTAACGGTAGCGATTATACCGATAAAATGAAACAAGGATTAGCGTGGGAGGAGGGAATAGCTAGAGGGGCAGCGATAGCAACCTGGCGCTTGCCGCAGGGGAATGAGGCCTTTCTTTTGCAAGATTTTTCTGGGGGATCTACACTAGCGGAAGGGTGGAATTTAAGTGAATTGTCTGCTGGATTTTTAGCTGCTCCATTCATCGGTCTACCTTATTTTCTGCGAGCAGATTCATTAACCACTTTCCCCATTCAGCTAGCTGAAACTACCACAGCATATACAGCACCTGCCGAAAATACAGCCAAGAAAAGTGAATTTATGACCTGGGTGGCTCAAGCGATTGAAGCCATCAAACAAGGGCCTTTGCAGAAAGTGGTTGTATCCCGAACGGATGAAAAAGAGTTGCCGGCTGATTTTAATGTCATGAAGGCTTTGGAAGATTTAGCTTCCGCCTATCCCAATGCTTTTGTGTGTGCCCTGTATATTCCAGCGCTTGAAGGAGTTTGGATGTGTGCGACCCCAGAAATTTTGGTCGAACAAAATGAGGAGGGGATTTTTCGAACGATTTCTTTAGCCGGCACACAATCTGGAGTAGACTTAGACGGGTTACCGATATCTCCTTCGCAGGCGCGCTGGTCTCAAAAAGAGATCGAAGAGCAAGCCTTCGTCAGTCGCTATATTATCGATTGTTTCAAAAAGATTCGCTTGCGAGAATACACAGAAATAGGGCCTAAGACGATCTCTACTGGAAATCTATTGCACCTTAAAACGGATTATATTGTCGATACGAAGGCAATGGATTTTCCGCAATTGCCAGGTTTGATGTTAGGCTTATTACACCCAACTTCTGCTGTTTGTGGTACACCAAAGCAGGAGGCAATTGATTTTATTTCAGCGACAGAAAGACATGATCGTTCGATGTATTCTGGCTATTTAGGGCCAGTTAATTTGATGAACGCTACGTATTTATATGTGAATTTGCGAACCGTAGAAATCAAGGGAAATCACGCAGTATTCTATGCCGGTTGTGGCATCACGGAAGATTCTGATCCGGAAAAGGAATGGCAGGAAACTCAGATGAAATGTCAGACCCTTCAGCGGGTATTAATGCAGTAATTCCGAAGAGGGAGCTGGAGTAATCTTGCCGGTTATCAGTACTTTAACCGTATCAATTCTAGCGTCAGTCGTCGTTAAGATTTGGAATTGAAAAGGCGCTAAAGTGATCATCTCATTTACTTGTGGAATATCTTCATACAAGCTAATTAACATCCCTCCCAAGGTTTCATAATCCCCTTCAGGCAGATTCCATTCGTATTTTTCGTTCAAATAATCAATCTCGTGACGGCCAGAAAGCACGAAAGTCGTTTCATCGATTTGCTTCTCAATCCAGTCTTCAGAGTCGTCGTATTCGTCTTGAATCTCGCCAAAAATCTGTTCCATCACATCCTCCATACTCACTAATCCACTCGTTGACCCGAATTCGTCCACAACTAAGGCCAGCGACTTACGCTCCTTCGAGAACTTGATCATTAAATCATTCGCAGGCATCGCCTCTGGTACGATGGGAATGCTGGTCAGGATGGATTGTAAATCTTTAGGTTTTTTAAATAGGGCCAAAGAATGGCAATAACCAATCACCTCTTCTAAGGTCTCTTTGTAAACTAATACCTTCGAGTGGCCACTTTCTAAAAAGACTTCCTTCAGTTTTTCGATCCCGTCCTCTAGGTCGATAGCCGTGATTTCCGTCCGAGGAATCATGCAATCACGTACTTTTACTTGCTTAAACTCGAGGGCATTGTGGAAAATCTTGTGATCTACTTCGGCTTCTTGTTCGGTGGAGACTTTGCGGTTCAGGTTTTGGAGGTAATGATTTAAATCCGTTAAACCGAAGGCCGGTTTCTCCTCTGAATAAGCTAAACGCAATACTTTCGTAATGAACCATTTCGACAATCCCACTGTTACCCAAACCAAGGGAAACATCAAAGTGTATATTACCCAAATAGGAATCGCTAAAAACTCTAAAATGGCATCTGGGTTAATCAAGAAGACACTTTTAGGCGTGAATTCTGATGTCATCAAAATCAAGATGGTTGCTACAATCGTGGCAATCAAACGCGCCAATATCTCATTGATAGACAGGAAATGCAACACCACGTGGTGCAAAAATTCCTCCATAAAAATACCATAGGCCACTAGTGACAGGGTATTACCGATTAGCATCGTTCCGATGAAACGAGACGGATGTTGGTTGAAATTGGCAATGATTTTTGCGCTCAGGATATCCTGTTTAGCCTTCAGTTCAAAGTATAATTTATTCGAGGATACAAAGGCCATCTCGACTCCAGAAAAGAAGGCGGAGAAAACCATCGATGTGACGATCCCGATGATTTGGGCATTATCTAAACTGATATTACTTTCTGTCATCTTTTTCTTTCTTAATGCGTTCGTTCTTCGCGTATTGGTAGTAGAACAAGCAAGCTACCCCATACATTAACCAGCCATAATGATAAAATATTCCTGCCCAAAACTGCCCCTTCAACTCCGCAGGTGTCGGGCTATTCAAGTCGATGATCCAGATGAGGATAAATCCGATGGCCGCAGCTAAACTTAAGATTTCTTTCTTTCCCATATTAGGCAGCTATAGCAGGTTTTAAGCGTCGATAGGTGGCTATAAACAAACCGATAAACACGAGGATAGATCCGATCCACACTAAGTTGATATAGGGTTTTTCCAAGGCTTTCACGACGATTAATTCTTGTTGCGTCGTATTCCACGCAAACCCAAATTCCTGTGATTGTGGGTTAATGCCAGTAAATTTAATCTTAATTCCAGTTTCTTCACTTTCAAAAGCAGGCATGGCTACCATTCCCCCTTTGATGATGAAAATAGGGCTTAGCGTAAACTGTTGCGAATTCTTGCCTAATACTTGAAAGTTCGCTTGAACGGCGGCATCGTTTGCGCCTAATTCAACTCCATCTACATTTGTTATGCGATTCACCTCTTTCAGAATAGCAACGAAGTCGTTAATGAATAGGGTATCTCCTGCCGTGACCGTTTGTTCCTCGGTTTGTGACCACTGTTTTTCAGAGCCAGCCTCTGCCGCTAGACGCGGATCTAGCGAAACGTAGGTATAAATGTCGTGGTTCCACGCGTGCTTCACATCAGGTGAAATAGCTGTTCCCATTTTCGGATTTACTTGCCATCTTGGGAAAAGAGAAACCGCTTTTCCTTCCTCGTTCTTGAATTCCAATTCGTAATAGGTATTTTCTGGTTCCACCGTCACCGTGTCCCCTTTGCTAGCGATTTTTACGCTATCCCGTATAATGTTTTTCAAAGCCACCGCGTGGAAATCGCCCTCAATAATCTCAAAATCGTTCTTGTTGAAGTAGCCCTTTTGACCCCGCACCTCGATGCGACGGCCTTTGTAAGTCACTAAATAATCCTGCATTTGGGCGCCTTGACCTAGCCAAAGCGGTAAGTTTTCTTTGTTTTCTTTGTTATTGTCCTTCGTGAATTCTTCCACTTTCGTACTAATCGCGAAGCCTGAGCGGTTTAACGATACGACTTTGGAGTAACCTGCAGAGAATAAAATACCGATCAACATGATCGCTAAACCGACGTGTGCCACTGCACCACCTACCAATGAGAACTTTTCACGGATGAGGAACCAAAGGATTTTGAAGTTCGCTAAAACGGCGAACAATCCACTCCACAATAAGATGATGTAAGGAATCGTGTAAATCTTACCAATGTTGATGAACACGACACTCAAAAGTGTCGCCACCAAAGCTGGATTGATCAATGGTTTGAAGCTAGTACTTTGCTTGATCTTTCCCCACCACACATATTGACCAATGCCACTTAAAATAGCAACAGCCACGAATATCCAAATTTGAATCTTGCTATAATGTTCTGCCTGATCAGCCGGTAACGCGATATTAGAAAGAAAGCCAAAAGCCTCGGCAATCTTGTTGTACACTGGAATCGAAGTCGTAAACGTTAATTGGAAGGCTGATAAGCCTAAAATGGCCGCACCTACGAATACCCAAAACTCGCGGTTATAGGTGCCTAGTTCTTTCGTATCCTGAGGCAAATCCTTCCAACGGTAAATGGACATAGCAATGGCCACAAAAAGGAAAGTTCCCATGTACACTAAGAGTTGACCAGAAAGTCCTAAATCCGTAAAGGAGTGCACAGAGGCATTTCCTAGGATTCCAGAACGGTTTAAGAAGGTCGAGTACAAGACTAAGATGAAGGTCGCAATGACTAAGATAATCGAGGTCTTTAGCGCAGAACTTGATGTTTTGTGTGCGATCATCGTATGGATGCCACCTAACAAAACTAACCAAGGCACAAACGAGGCATTCTCCACCGGATCCCAGTTCCAATATCCCCCAAAATTCAAGGTCTCATAGGCCCAATAAGCACCCATCATGATCCCAATTCCTAGTACTCCTGCGGCAAAAAGCGCCCAAGGCAAGGCCGGCAGCACCCATTCCGTTAATTTCTTCTTCCACAATCCAGCGATCAAATACGCAAACGGAACGAGCGTCAAGGCAAAACCTAAGAACAAGGTAGGCGGGTGAATCACCATCCAATAGTTTTGTAAAAGGGGATTTAGTCCACGTCCGTCTTTAGGAATAAAATTCGGCTGCATACTCCAAACCGGAAGATCCGGCTGCGCCTCACGCAACAATAAGAACGGAGAAGAACCTATTTTCAAATCAATCCAAGGGATAATGATACCCAAGATCATGGAGGTTAAAAACGTCTGCACCAGCGCGAAAACGGTCATCACAGGCGACTCCCATTTTGGATTTTTGATCATTAACAACAGACCTAAAATCGCTTGCCAGAAGATCCACAACAAAAATGAACCCTCTTGGCCCTCCCAATAGCAGGAGATCATAAACATCGTAGGCAATTGCAACGAGGAGTGCGTGAACGCGTAATGGTATTCGAAATAGTGATTGTAAATAATAACAAAGAGGCTGGCTGCCACCACAATTACCGCGATTAAATGCAGTCCAAATAGCACGCGTGCCGTTAATTTCCAATCATTCTCTAATTCGTTCGTGGATTGCGCTGATTTGAAATACGCAAACGTCGCCAGAAGCGCTGTTACGAAGGAAATAATGACAAATAAATGTCCAACCGAACCGATGGTTTCGTGTATCATATTTAATTTTTTACCGCTACTGAGGCAATGGAGTCTGCTGAAATTTTACCCTCTTGGTACTTGGAAGGGCACTTTAATAGAATTTTATCACAGTAGAATACCTTATCGGAATGCATACTGCCCACTAAAACAATCTTCTCGGATTTCTCAAAGTCTTGAGGTTTAGGCGCCGCATAAACCACCTGGTTTTCACGTCCTAAACTATCTTGCACCAGAAATTCTAGGCGATTGGCGTCTAAAGCAGGATTGTAGTTTAAACCAATGATTTGGCCTGCTGCATCCTTTTTTAACGTTCCCACCACGTGTACTTTCTGATTCGGATCTTGCTGAGAAATGCTTTCCGCCTCATCAAAACCCACATAGGTGCTCGCATCCCCCGTCGTAATCATAATGATTCCGATGGCAACCGCAATTAATATCAATCCGATGATGTGTGTCTTTTTCATTTGTTGCGTTTTTCTAAGGCTGAAACTTTACTTTCTAAACGGAATAAATAAGCAAATAATCCGATCAGCACGACGCTAATCACCGCAATCACTACATAGATTTTTCCGTCAGCGCGGAATTGATCTGCCATTTCGATGTCGCTAGCTTGTGCACTAGCCGTAAAAGCAGTAAGACTGAATAAGAATAAAAGGAATGCTTTCATTATAACTCGTTTTGTTGTTCTAAATTCTTAATTCGAATGCGGATTTGCGCAATCCAATAACCAAGTAATGTCCAACCGATAATCGCAGGGTAAAAGACCAGGCGCATCCGGTTATCTAAGTCCATCTTCGAAAAAGCGGGGTTTCCGCCGTTTCCAGGGTGCAATGAATCTGTCATGCGTGGCAAAATCCAAATCAATACCATGAAGATCACGAAAGCAAAGATGTTGTAAACCGACGAAATTCGCGCTTTCTGCATCTCATCTGGCATCGATGATCTAACTAGCGAATAGGCTAGGTAAATAAGTAAACCAATAGCGACTGAATTTAGTTTCGGGTCATTTGTCCACCAATCTCCCCAAGTAAATTTCGCCCAAACACTCCCCGTAATTAAGCCTAAGATCGCAAACACCATTCCGACCTCCACATAGGTGCTCGAAATCAGGTCTGATTTCAGATCAGATTTACGCAGGTATTGAATGGAATGATACACCGATGTCCCTAAAAGGAAAATCATGCTGAACCACATGGTCACGTGAAAATACAGATTGCGAATCGTCTCGTTCAAAATAGGTTGACGCGGCACCTCTCCGTTTAACCCGGCATAGACCGTGTAGATCAATAAGATGATCGACAAAATCTTCCAATATTGGCGTTTTAATGTTTCCATATGTAAGGGAATAAGATCCCAGAAAATACAATAACAATGATATCTAGCGCTCCTAAAATAGCGATCTCATCCCAGTTCTCTGCGAGTGAAATTCCGTCTAGGGCACTTTTGGACAATTTTAATAATAACAATAACAAGGGAATGAGCAAAGGAAAGCTCATCACTGCCATCAAAGTGGCTGAATTCTCTCCCTGAGCGGCAATTCCTGCCACCAATGAAAGGGTTGAAGCAAAACCGATTGCTCCTAAAACCAGCGATAGGAGATATAGTGGCATGTTTCCAACCGGATTCCCCATCACCCAAGAATAGAAGAATATACCGATGAAAGAAACCCCCAGCATCACCAACGTATTGTAGATGATTTTACTAAAAATGACCGATTCTGGCTTGGCAAACGTATAATAAAAGATATTTCGATTCGCTGATTCTTGCGTGAAACTCTTACCCACTGCATTCACGGCAGAGAAAAGTAAGATGATCCAAAAAAGTGTATTCCACATAATCGGATGGATCGAATGTTGTTTCGCTTTGAAGGACAAATAACAGATGAAAATAGTCGCGGCTAAGTACAGCACTAGACCGTGGATCGCATATTTATTGCGCCACTCTAATTGCATTTCTTTGCGAATCAACACGAAAATTTCAGTTAAGGCCATGAACCTGCAATTTACGACAGAAAAAACTATTTGTATCATTTTTTAGCTCAGAAATACTTAGTACATTTGTGTCTAATTTTGAATTATTCTAAATAGTGAACATGGCAAATTTGGCCGACTTGAAGATTGGTGAAAAGGGGGAGATAGTGGGCTTCACGGACGAATTGCTTTCGTTAAAACTATTAGAGATGGGTTGTTTGCCAGGAACTGAGGTAATTTTGACCCATTTGGCTCCTTTTGGCGATCCCATCGCGATTCGGGTTTCAGGCTCTTATACCTTGTCCATGAGACGGGAGGAAGCGGAAACGATGCTGATTAAAAGAACATAAATTTTGGCAAAAACACCTAAAATAGCGCTGATTGGGAATCCCAATGCAGGGAAATCGTCTCTCTTTAATTCTTTAACGGGGTTGAATCAGAAGACGGGGAATTTTCCGGGAGTAACCATGGAGAAGCGAACGGGGATTTGGGAACTAGAACCCAAGCGTTCTGTGGAAATTTTAGATTTGCCTGGTATCTATAGTATTTATCCGAAGTCCATCGACGAGGAATTAGTTATCAACATTTTAGGTGATCCGAAGCATCCAGATTTTCCGGATATGGCCATTGTGGTGGCAGATGCCTCTAATTTAAAGCGAAATTTATTGCTTTTCTCGCAGGTTCGTGACTTAGGAATCCCTACGGTGCTTGCCTTGAATATGATCGACGTAGCGGAGAACGAGGGCTATGTCATCAACTCGATCAAGCTTGCCCGCGAATTAAATGTGGAAGTAGCCGAAGTGAACGCCAAAAAGGGTATCGGACTTAACGGCCTGAAATTATCGGTAGTCAAGACGCTTCAAAACCGTTTCGCCTCTAACGACGCGTTGCCTTTGCCTATTTCAGAGGAACTTATTCAAGATATTCAAGCAGAATTTGGTGAGGCCGAGCCTTATCGTTCTCTCTTGTGGCTGATGGAACATGATCGCATGAAGATGTTCACGAAAAAGCAGTGCGAGGTATTGGATGCCATTCAAAATAAACATCAATTTTCGGGTAAAAAATACCAGTCACAAGAAACGGTCAAGCGCTACGAGCAAATCACTGAAGTGGTGGACCGTTGCGTGATTAATTTGAACCGCCAATGGGATGCTCCACCCGTCCGCACTTGGACGGATCGCTTAGATAAATTCTTCTTGCACCCAGTCGGAGGTTATGTGTTCTTTTTAGCGATTCTATTTGTGATGTTCCAGGCTGTATTCACCTGGGCGACCTATCCGATGGATTTGATTGATGGTGGAGTTGCGGCGCTGAATGATTGGTTGAAAGGGGTGTTGCCGGATTCGGCTTTAACTGCCTTATTAACTGATGGGTTGATTGCCGGAATTGGTGGGGTTTTAATCTTCATTCCACAGATCGCCTTCTTGTTTTTATTCATCTCCCTCTTAGAAGAGACCGGTTATATGTCGCGCGTGATGTTCATTATGGACAAATTGATGCGCCGTTTTGGCTTGAATGGTAAGTCAGTCGTGCCCTTGATTTCTGGGGTGGCGTGTGCAGTTCCGGCGATTATGAGTACGCGGTCGATTGGATCTTGGAAGGATCGATTGATTACGATTTTAGTGACACCTTTGATGTCTTGTTCGGCGCGTCTGCCTATTTATACGGTGTTGATTGCTTTAGTGGTGCCGGAGAAAAATACCTTGTTTGGGCTATTTAATCTGCAAGGAGTAGCCCTTTTCGGCCTTTATTTACTGGGCTTCTTCATGGCATTGGTTTCTGCGTGGGTGATGAAGGTGATTTTACAGGCCAAAGAAAAGAGTTATTTCATCATGGAATTACCTACCTACAAGGGGCCGCGATTTAAGCACGTGGCGTTGACTATTTGGAATTCCGTGAATGCCTTTGTGTTCGAAGCGGGTAAAATTATTGTTGCTATTTCGATTGTATTATGGGTCTTAGCGAGCTATGGTCCTGGAGATAAAATTGCTCAGTCTGAAGCGCGTGTTCGTCAAGAAAATCCGACTCTACAGGGAGTCGAATTAGCGAATAAGATTTCAGCACAGAAGCTGGAGAACTCGTATGCGGGTCACTTTGGCCACTTTGTGGAGCCTGTTATTCGTCCTCTAGGATATGACTGGAAGATCGGGATTGCCTTGATTACGTCTTTCGCAGCTCGCGAAGTGTTCGTGGGAACGATGTCTACTATCTACAGTATGGGCGGAGAAGTGGATGATGAAAATGCCACAATTAAAAACCGGATGCGCGCTGAAATAAATCCAGCCACTGGTAAACCGATGTACGATGTTGCTTTAGGATTCTCTCTTTTGATATTTTATGCCTTTGCGATGCAGTGCATGAGTACATTGGCTACGACCTATCGTGAGACGAAATCGTGGAAATATCCGCTGATTCAGTTTGGCTATATGACGGCTTTGGCCTACTTGTCAGCCTTCGCCGTCTACCAATTATTATCCTAGAAAGAAAAAGGAATCGAAGTCGCCGCTAGGTTACTTATACCTTTTGCTAACAACTTGCCATCCGCATTGTGCAGCTTAGCCTCTATGTTGGCGATTTTTTTACCTACCCGGTGAACTTCTGTTGTTACGGTGATTTTTTCGTTGGCCTTAGCTCCAAACAAGAAATCGATGTACAAATTAATCGTCACATATAAATGATCAATTTTGACTGTAATTAAAGTCATACCCATCATCTCATCCAGCATCGCAGAAATTACGCCACCGTGAATGACACCCGCATGATTTAATTGATCAGGGCGAACCACAAATTCAGCTGTTAATTTACCCGCTTCGGCTTTTACTAGCGTGCCATCTAACCATTTTCCAATGGGAGCTGGGTTTCCGTCGGCAATCTTTTTGTGTAAATTTTGATTGAGGTAGGCTAGTACTTGTTCGTTTGGTTCCATTTTAGACGGTTATTTTGATTAAGATCGAGTCCAGGTAGATGTTCTGCCAAACATCGCGACACCCACAAAACCGCGAATGTCTAATGTTTTGTTCCCGTCTTTAACTTTTAATATGCAATCGTAGGTCTTGCCAGTATTAGGATCATAGATCGTTCCATTTTCCCAAGCAGATCCAGTGAATTTAAAATTCTTTAATATAACCGTTCCCAGTAAATCACGAGTGCGTAATTTTTCATCTGGATTTTTTGTGTCTTTCATTCCGGTTTTTTTTCCCCAGGAGATTTTGCCAAAGTACTGATCACCCTGTTTGAAAATGGTGATTTTCCCATCTTTTTCTTGTGAAAGCCATTCACCTAAAATGGCATCAGCGCCTGAATTTGCAAAGGTGGAAAGGGAAATAAATAAGAGGGTAATAAACGATAATATTCCTTTTTTCATGGTTGATGAAGGTTTAAAGTGACAAATATACGAACGATTCTAGCATAATCAGGTTTGGGGCTATCAATAGGAATGCTTATTTTTGTGGATATTTGGGACAAAACCGTACCAATCCATTAATAAACTATATGAATTATCATTTAAATCAAATTCCTGATCGTACAACTAAACCACGTCAAAAAGGTTTAACGATGGTGATGGATAAAGGACTAAGTCTTCGTCAAGTGGAGGATTTCCTAGAGACTGGCGCAGATTATACAGATATCGTTAAATTAGGCTGGGCGACTTCTTATGTGACTCCTAATTTAAAAGAGAAGCTAGCTTTATATAAGTCAGCTGGCATTCC
>JBEBDF010000016.1:0-32204 GCA_041157105.1 Bacteroidota bacterium
TTGGGTGGTAATTGATACGAATCGATATCTTGTGCTTGACTGATCGATTGAGTAAAAAGCAACACGCTCAGCATCACTAAAATCACTGATTTTTTCATACGATAGAATTGGTTTGAACAATAAAAAGGTGGTAAATAAATGAGCTCATTTACAGGATTTGATTTAAAATCATCACTCCTGCCAAGCCCGAAATTGAAACGATAGTCTCCATCAAAGACCAAGACCTAATCGTTTCCTTCACTGTTAAATTAAAATATTCTTTAAAGAGCCAAAAGCCCGTATCATTCACGTGAGAGAACATCAGACTACCAGCGCCAATGCTCAATACCATCAGGTTCGCATTAACACCGCCCGCAGCTACCAGGGGATAAATCATTCCGGCTGCCGTTAATCCTGCAATCGTAGCAGAACCCAAGCAAACGCGAATAATAGCCGCCATCATCCAGCCTAAAACCAACGGATGTATCGGTAATCCACCTAGATACGAAGCAATTTCTTTACTAACACCTGAAACCAGGAGAATTTCTTTCAAGGTTCCAGCACCTGCAATAATCAATAAAATCATGGCCACATCTTTCACCGCCTCTCCATACACATTCATTACCTCTTCGATTTTCTTACCACGTCGGATCCCTAGCACATACGTAGCCACTATAATAGCCACCAGCATGACCATCGCTGGATCTGCAATAAATTTAACAACAGGCGAATCAGGTAATTGTATCTCGGCGATGGTGGTTCCTACTAATAGGAATACCGGAAATAAAGCAGCTACAAAACTAGCTGTTTTAGAAGGCAAATTATTTTCATCGATTTCTGCCGCTGCGAAGGCCTTTAGCGGTTTGATGGGTAGATGGGCCAAGGTTTTGGCAAAAATAGGACCCGCTAAAATGATCGCGGGAATTGCTACGATAATGCCTAACATCAAAGTCTCCCCCATATTCGCGTGAAATTGTGCCACTAATGCGGCTGGAGAGGGATGAGGAGGTAAAAAACCATGAGCCACAGACAAAGAGGCCATCATAGGCACCCCCGCTAATAACGGTGGAATCTTATATTGTTGAACTAATGAAAAGATGAGGGGAATCATCAATACAAAACCTACATTGTAAAACAAAGGAATCCCGATCACAAAACCCGTCAGCATCAGCCCCCATGTGATGTTTTTTAGACCAAAAAGATCAATCAACGTACCCGAAATCTGTTTTGCGGCGCCGGAAGAAGCAACTAATTTTCCCAGCATAGCTCCTAGAACGAGAATAACAACCAAGGAACCGAGGGTATCCCCCAGTCCTTTTTGGATAGACTTCGCAATATCAGGAAGAGGTAAACCGAAACAAACGCCTGCGAAAATACTTACGAGCAGAAAGGATATAAACGAATTGACCTTCCAGTACGTGATTAACAGTACTAAAAGGCCAAGGCTTGCAATTACGATGAATAAAGTCATAGAGTGAATAGGTTATTATTCACAATTTACTACTATGCTTTAAAAATCCCCATATGTTTCTTCTAAATATTTCTGCATCACTAAAATATCCTCTTTAGAGGTTAAATCAGGCACATTCTCTGCTAAAGGAATCGCAAAGAAACCTTTTCCCTCCCCTTCTCCAAACATAACAACCGAGGTAGGCAATTCTTTTTCGTTGCGGACAGGGTGGAAAGGAGTCTTCGCTAAATAAGGCAAGAACGTACTCGCCTCGAACACAAACACATTCATGCTCACGCCTAAACGACCTTGCTTTGCCATTAACTCATCTGCCTGCTCTTTCGTAGGCTTCTCGATAATCTCCAATAAATAACCCTCTGCATCCGTGCGAATCAAGGCAAAAGCGGAGATACGCTCCTCTGGATATAATAAACTATCGCGGTGATACGAAATCAATGCTTGAGGAACTTCTGATGCCCAAAGCGTTTTCAACGCATTCACCGAATATAAATTATCCGAATTACATACAATAACGCGACCAGTCTGCCAATCTGCATGCTGAGATAAAGCCTGGTATACCGCATCTGCCGTCCCTGCTGGTTTCTCGCGATCTGCCGCGATTTGCTGACGAGCAAACACGATTTTCATTCCCCACGTAGCATCTTTCGCCATCAAAGACTCACAATATTCTTGAGAAACATTGTCTGTCGGATGTAAAAGCAACATTACCTCTTCAATTCCAGCTAAGTGTGCATTGTATAATTGGTAGTCAATTAAGGTCTTGCCATTCTTTCCTACTTGAATCATTCCCTTGGTCACCGCATTCGCTTGTGCCACTAATTTCGGGTCTAAATCACTGTTCTCTTCTGTTAAGGCTTTCTTCATGCGAGAGGCCATACCACCCGCTAAAATCAATAATCTCTTCTTCATATAATTTTCGTTGTTCCTTTATCTACTGTAATAATGTAGGCCTTTCCTCCCTCTTTTTCGATGGCTTCGACTACTTTTTCTGGATCAGCAGGTGCATAGGCAAACATACATCCACCGCCACCTGAACCATTTATTTTTCCTCCCAAAGCTCCTGCCTCCAATGCTGCCTGGATCATTCTGTTGATTTTAGGCGTAGAGATTCGCTTGTGTTCCCGCAAATTTACTTGATGTTCATTTAATAAGGAACCTAATTTTTCGTCTGACCAAGCGATTTTTCCTTCAAACATCGCTTTTGCCTCTAACAACAAATCACGATCACTGATATTTGCCTGCAAAAGCACCCACTCGTCCTCTGTCAATAAATCGCGGTATTTCACAGGAGCCTCTTCCGTAGCTAAATCAAAATCTGGGTACTTTGCCAGAATCTTTTTCATCCCACCTAGCATTCCAAACTTCACGTGACTCAAAATCCCCAAGGTATCTTTCGGCTCCATGGAATCCCCTAAAACGAAAGTACCTAATTCTCTGGTATAGGTCTCAATGTGAATCTCAGGCACACTGGCCAAGTAAATTACATTTCCTACTGCCGTCGAATATTGATCCATCATACCACCCGGCTCAGAAAACTCGAGTACCTCCGCTTCGTAAGTGATCTCACCTACTTGTTTTTGAGAATAGCCTAATCCATAGATTTCATTCAAAAAATTCACCCAAGAAACGAGCAAGGCAGAAGAACTAGATGTTCCAGAATTAATTGGAATATTGCCCCTTACTGTTAATTCCAATCCTTTATCTAAACGATGCCCCTTGCGATGCAAAACATTTAATACGCTCTTGAAATAGTCGCGTTCTTTCGTGTAGACTAAAGGATAATTTAGCTCGAAAGTTTCTTCAGCGACCACATCTGGCAAAGAAAAATGCACCACATTATCTTCTCTGAAATCCCCTTCAATCTGAATACGCTTCGAAATAGCCGCTGCAATCACGGGTAATCCTAGATAATCTTGATGTTCACCAAAAAGACAAATACGACCCGGAGTAGATACAATCATGTTAAGCAGGGTGGTTTGTTAAATAATCTAATTTATACGCCCAAGTGGCAGCAATGTTTTCCGCCTTCATTATTGCCTCTTCCGTCTTAGGCCCTTCAAACAAATCCCGTAACGTCTCTCTAAACAGGGATAACCATCGTTCAAAGTGAGCTGGCGTAATCGGATGAATTTGATTGATCTGCAAATGAGGTCGCATAGGAGCCCCTTGATAGCTAGTCCCTTGAAATAGTAACATCTCCCAAAAATCATACATCTTAGGGAGATGTGTCGAAAAATCTACCTGCATCACTTCCATAAAAACCGTACCCACTAAATCATCTGAAGGCATTTTTCCGTAAAATGCGTCTACAAATGTTTTGATATCCTCCTTAGAAGTGATGTCGTTTTTCATTAACGTGTCTTCACTTTTTTGAGCAATTGCTGCGCCACTTTACCACCTTGAATCACACCTTGATCAAGTGCAGGACGGAAGTGAATTCCACCATACAAACGACTAATAGAAGCCTCATCTGCCGCTTGTTTAAATGAAGTAAATTTACGAGGCGGTAAGCCGTACGGAATCTCTGTCGAGTCATTAAAAGCCACATTATCCCCATAGATGGTGGTTAAAACCGTAGCCGCCGCACTTGAAATAGTACTATGTCCAGACGTATATTCTGGGAATGGAGGCGTCTGTAAAATCGGTATCCATTTTTTATCAATACTGTTGTTTATAACCGTCTCTGGACGAATTCTCACCGAACGGTATTTCTCATCCCAACACGATATAAATCCGTCGAAAATCGACATGGATGTTAATACAAAAGCTTCAGCCACTTGTACATGTGACTTCTTTAATTGACGAGAAACTTGCCCTACAATTCCCATCCAGTGACCACCTGGCGACATTTTCTTTGTCGCGAACATGGCATGACCGGTGATGTTCATTTTGAATGGATTACAATCCCAGAAATTCGCAATATTGCGTTGCTCCTCTGTTAAATTATTAACCGTATTATACGATTCCATCACCTCTTTGTAGTAGGCTGTGCCTGGAGTTAAATCAAATTTAGATGGTATTGGGGCTTGAAACTGAGCCGATGAATCCAAGCCCACCGGACGAATCTTCGTCCAATATGGTTCAACTGCATCCATGTAGGCTGGAGGCGTAGGTGTCCAAGTCCCTGGTTCGTTAGTTACCGTAAAACGGAAACCACGCGTCTGCTTGTAATTATCTTTTGTCGAATACTTAAACACAGATTCAGCAATGGAGTCACCTAAAGCGATGGAACGCTCATATACATCATTTGGAATACCTGTTGCTTTGTAATCAGCTTCTAATTTCTTGTCAAACTCCTCGTATAATTCTTGTGCAAATGTTAACTTTTTACCTATCGTTAAGAAGGCGCGAGTAGAAGCTAATGGAAAACAATATTCCTTCCCTTTTTCCGGTTGAGCGACTTTTTCAAAACCATTGATTTGGCCTACTAAGGACTTATAACCCTTTTCTCCATGAATCGCCGCTTCGTAGCCTGCAATACTAGCATACATGTAAATACGCGAAGAAACGGGCGGTGCGAAAATGTCGTGAATGATGCTTTCAGTCAACATGACTTCGGCACGAATCAGAAATTCCGGATTAGCAGCTGCTTTTTGGTAGTCCTTGTTCGAACTAGAACAAGACGCTACGAACAAGACAGCGAAAAGAAGAATATATTTTTTCATGTAGGGCTTGATTAACCGCACAAAGGTAAGAAAAATCAAACATACATTTCGCTGATGAAAATCAGGATTTGGCTAAAACTTCTTCTGCCGCTTTTCTTCCTGAGTAAAGTGCTCCTTGCAAGGATGGGAATGCTAAATAATCACCTGCTAAAACTATACCATTCGCAGATTTTCTAATCGCTTGATAACCATCTACCTGCTGCAAAGAATGTGGAATATCAAAACTAGAAACAAAAGTTAATTTCTGCCCTGGCAATTGCTTTTCAAGCGCAGCTTTAACCTCTTTTTCTGAACTACCGTTTAGGCTCGTAGCCGAATACAGTGATTTTCCAATAGGGGCTACAGCAGGATTCACATCCGTCAAACAGGTAAAATGAAGTAGGTGCTCTTCACCTACGAGACGTAATAAGGCAGGTTGTTTGACTGAAGATTTTGCTGAAAAATAAAAGGTAGTAGAGCCTAAAGTGGCTGGTATATTTTGCTTTAGAAGTTTTGCAACTACTGGAAGATCCACTGCTAAAATGACCGCTTCTCCTTCGATAATCTCCCCAGATTTCAATGTAATACTTTTCGCGTCCAATGCGGTAATTTCTTGATTCAATTTCAATTTGTCCAAAGGTAGCCAAGAGGCCATTTGATCGGGAATTGCTTGCATTCCCCCAGCTGGAATCGCCGCATTACCATATAAAAACTGCTGCAAATAATAGAAAAACAAAGAGGCCGGTTGAGTTAAGCTTTTTTGTAAAAAGATACCCTGAAAAAAAGGCGTTAAAAACTCGTTTTTGAAATGCTCGGAGAAAGAATAAGATTCGATTAATTCCTGAGTTGTTTGTTTATTTCCATCAATGGCAGGCACAGGAGCTTGTAATCTAAACCAAATTCTTGCCAGTGAAAATAGATCTTTAAAGCTCAGAATAGTGCTTGAAAATAACTCAAAAGGTCTTCGAAGCGGATTATAAAACTCTTGATCCTTCACCATTGCACCCGATTCAAAATAACTCAATTTAAGTGCTGCTAGATCTAAAGAACGTTGCACTTCAGGATAAGAAGTTTGTAATACTTGGAACCCCCTGTCTAAAATAAATCCATCTTTCTTAATAGAAGAAACCCGTCCACCTAGGCTAGCATGCTTTTCAAACAAAATGAAGTCTGCGTTGTTTTGATGTAAAATATTAGCAGCTTGCAAACCGGCAATTCCACCACCAACAATCAAGATAGGTTTCATAGATAAATTATATTTTTTAAAACACCGCAAAATTAAAATTGTTTAACATTCTTTTTATTAAATTGCAGTTTATAAATACAAAATTCCTGAATGGAGTACCTAATTAAGGCAGAAGGAGAGTACCGTTACATTGAAGAAGGACAGGGTGAGACCCTTTTATTACTTCACGGATTGTTCGGAGCATTAAGTAATTGGGCAGGAGTGATTAATCACTTTAAGTCAAATTACCGGGTCATTATCCCGCTGATGCCTATACATGACATGCCCATCAAGGAGGCTGGCTGCGAAGGATTAACCGAATTTATTGAAGGTTTTGTTGCCTTTAAAGGTTTAGAAAAATTCAGTGTGATAGGTAATTCATTAGGTGGCCACGTCGCCCTGATTTATACGTTGCGTCACCCTGAAAAGATCCAACGTTTGATATTAACAGGATCATCTGGGCTTTTTGAAAACTCGATGGGAGGATCTTATCCGAAGCGCGGAAACTATGAGTTTATTAAAGAGCGTGTGGAATATACTTTTTACGATCCTAAAACAGCAAGTAAAGAATTAGTTGATGAGGTATTCGAAATCACAAATAGCATACCTAAAGTGATGCGGATAATAGCCATTGCAAAATCAGCCCAGCGAAATAATATGGCCAAAGATATTGTGCATATCAAGGCCCCTACCCTACTAATTTGGGGATTAAACGATACCATTACACCTCCAGAAGTGGGACACGAATTCAATCAATTAATCGCCGGCTCTACGCTTCGCTTCATTGATAAATGCTGTCATGCACCCATGATGGAACGTCCAGACGAATTTAATACGATATTAACAGAGTGGTTAAATCAAAACCCAGTCTAATATGTTGATACTATCACACCTAAATTATGATTTACCGGTGTTGCGTATGACAGATTCAGTCGCGAAAGCGCTGAAGACGCTTCGGATACATGGAGTAAATGCTTTAGCGGTGGTAGAAAATAAAGCTTTTATGGGGCTTGTTTCATCCGATAATTTAGAGCAAGCCTTATCTCCAGAACAGACCCTTTCAAATTTGCAAGAAAATTTCTCAGGCTTCCGAATGGAAGAAGAAGAGGATGTATTAGCTAGTCTGCCTTGGTTTGATGAACCGAGTCTAGATCTGATAGCCGTTACGAATGCAGAAGGATTGTTTAGAGGTTATTTGACCAAAAATTCAGTAGGGAACCTCCTCTTGAATTCAGGTGTTGAAAATAAAAATGGTGGTATTATTCGTATCCCTTTTCAAGCTTCTCGAGACAGTTTGAGCACCATTATCCGCATCATCGAAGAAGAAAATGGCTTCGTGGTGCGCAGTTTTTTCCAAGAGCCAAATGTGGTGCTACAAGTACAGACAGAGACCTTTGGTAAAATTATTGCTAACCTAGAAAGACATGGTATTTTCATTGAAAAAGCTTTTGTTTTTGGAGAGCAACTTGAAGTAGATCAGGATCGTTTCGATCATTTAATGCGCTTTATCGACTTGTAATGAGTGTACAATTAGCCATTCACGGAAAAACATTTTCGGCTGAAACCAAGCCCTTGATGGAAAAAATGTGGACGGATATTTGTGCCAAAAATTGCCAACCTATCCTCTCTGATTTCTTCAAAAATCACCTGCTAGAGCACGGTTTCTCCGTGGGAGATATACCTAGTTATTCTGCTGAGAAAGGCCTTGAATCTGTAGATATGGCTTGGAGTATTGGTGGCGACGGTACACTCTTAGAAACATTGACTCAAATAGGGGCGAAGGAAATCCCCATTTTAGGTATCAATACAGGCCGATTGGGCTTTTTAGCCACTTTATCTCCACCAGAAATCAGCTCTGCTTTAGACACTGTTTTACAAGGAAATTACCGCATTGAAAATAGAAGTTTGGTTTCCGTTGAATCCGAAATTGATTTTTTTGATGGCAAAGGTTTTGGCCTCAATGAGGTAGGCATCATGAAGACCGACACATCTTCCATGATTACAATCAAGGCTTTTGTGGATGGTAACTATTTGAATTCCTATTGGGCTGATGGACTCATCGTTTCCACTGCCACAGGATCAACTGGCTATTCGTTAGCTGTGGGTGGTCCTTTGGTTATCCCGAGTTCCGACATATTCATCATTGCCCCAATGAGTCCGCACAACTTAAATGTGCGACCGCTACTCGTTTCTAGTTCTGCCGTGTTAACTTTTGAGGTAAGTTCTCGAAGCAAGAACTTCCTTATTTCGTTGGATTCTCGTTCCAAAGTCATCGATAGCCACTTCAAAATCGAAGTCAAAAAGGCGCCATTTTCAGCGAAATTGATCAAAATTCCGGGGGATGATTTCCTGCAGACTTTGAGGAGTAAGTTGAATTGGGGTCTAGATGTGAGGAATTAGTTTTATTCATTCAAAAATGCGCTGCGCGATATTTTTCAAATGAATAAAACCAATTACTCTAACTACTTAAAAGAGGAGAGATTTGCTTTAAATTTTAATTCATAAAAATATTGCGCAGCACATTTTTAGAATTAAAAGTTAAAGCAATCTCTTTAACTCATTAAGCTTGAGTAGCGCCTCAATCGGCGACAGCGAATTCACATCCAAATCCTTTAACTGATCCTCGATTTTCTGCAATCCTTCTGGAATTTCAGCGCCAAAAAGAGACATTTGGTAGTTTGCCTTAGGCATCTCTTTTAGTTTATCGATGTTATCTTCTAATACGTGATCTTTCTCTAAATTCTGCAAGATTTCGTGGGCACGTAAAACTAAGGAAGTAGGCATTCCGGCTAATTGAGCCACATGAATACCAAAACTGTGTGCACTTCCACCCGGCAATAATTTGCGCAAGAAGATAATTTTGTTGCCTACTTCTTTGACGGAAACGTGGAAGTTTTGGATGCGCGGGAAATCCTGCGTTAATTCGTTTAATTCGTGGTAGTGGGTGGCAAACAAGGTTTTAGCCCTATGAACCGGATGATTATGCAAATGTTCTGCGATCGCCCAGGCCATCGAAACGCCATCATACGTCGAGGTTCCACGACCTATTTCATCCAATAAAACGAGGGAGCGGGAGGATAAATTATTCAAGATCGCCGCTGTTTCCGTCATCTCCACCATGAAAGTAGATTCGCCCTTAGACAAATTATCTGAGGCACCCACCCGTGTGAAAACCTTGTCCACTAAACCTAGGTTAGCAGATTCTGCTGGCACATAAGAACCCATTTGGGCGAGTAAAACGATGAGTGCCGTTTGACGCAATAAGGCTGATTTACCGGCCATATTAGGCCCTGTAATCATCATAATTTGCTGCGTTTTATCGTCTAGATAGATGTCATTGGGCACATAATTCTCCCCCGCAGGCAATTGCTTTTCGATCACCGGGTGACGGCCACCTTTAATATCAAGCACTTCCGTTTCATTTAAAGCAGGACGAACATAGTTGTTTTTCTTCGCCACAGTGGAGAAAGAAGCCAATACATCGAGCGTTGCCACACCTAAAGCGGTCTGTTGGATTTGGGTTAAATAAGCTAAAGCCCCCTGAACCAATTCTTGAAAAATACCGAATTCAATAACCGAAATTTTATCCTCCGCATTTAAAATCTTCTCCTCATACACCTTCAATTCTTCCGTGATATAACGCTCCGCATTCACCAAAGTCTGCTTGCGAATCCATTCTGGTGGAACGCGGTCTTTGTGCGCGTTGGTCACTTCTAAATAATAGCCAAAAACCTTGTTAAAAGACACTTTCAGAGAAGTAATCCCGGTACGCTCAATTTCCCGTTTTTGGATATCAGCTAAGAAGTTTTTGCCTGAGCTAGAAAGTCCATGCAACTCATCTAATTCTGCTAGGTAGCCTGATTTAATCATTCCTCCCTGGTGCATCAATACCGGTGGATCTTCACGCAAAGCAGTATCAATTTTAGCGACTAACGCTTCGCAGCCATCTAAACTAGCAGCAAGACCTGAGAGACTTGGCGATGAAGAACCTGATAACAAGGATTTAATCTCCGGAATCTGCTGCAAAGCCTTTTTCAAGGCATTCAATTCGCGGGGATTAATGCGGCCGGCGGCGACTTTGGAAATCATACGTTCCACATCACCTATCGGTTTCAATAGGCCTGCTATCTGGTCTAATAAAGTTTCAGAAGCGAGTAAGCCGGCCACCCCTTCTTGTCTTTGCTCGATGGTCACTAAATCCTTTAAAGGTAAAACGAGCCATTTACGCAGCAATCGACCGCCCATGGCCGTCAGCGTTTGATCGATTAAGGCAATCAAGGGAACACCACCCTCTTGTGTAGGATGAATTAACTCTAAATTACGGATGGTAAACCGATCTAACCACACATATTTATCTTCTTCAATGCGCTGAATCGAAGAAATATGACCAATGGCGCGGTGTTCGGTTTCCGCTAAATAATGTAAAATGACCCCGGCAGAAATAATGCCTAAAGGACTATTTTCGATCCCAAAACCCTTCAGGTTTTGAGTCTTGAAATGTTGCGTTAAGAGTGGATAGGTGAATTCATGGGTAAAAATCCACTCCTCCATCGTGAAGCTATGAAACTGCTCACCGAAGGCATCAACGAAGGCATTCCGATGCTTTTTAGGATATAAAATTTCTGCCGGCAAGAAACTTTGAACTAACTTCTGAATATAAGCTAATGGCCCCTGAGAGCACATAAATTCACCCGTTGAAATATCCAACAAGGCAATTCCATACGTAGCCGATTTTTCCTCTAAAGAAATCGCCGCTACATAATTATTGCGTTTATTATCTAATACTTGGTCGTTAAAAGAAACCCCAGGCGTCACTAGCTCCGTTACTCCGCGCTTCACAATTCCCTTCACCGTGGCAGGGTCTTCTAATTGATCACAAATAGCTACGCGTTCACCAGCGCGAACTAATTTAGGTAAATAGGTATCTAAGGAATGGTGTGGGAAACCGGCTAATTCAGCATCGGCGTTGCCATTATTTCGGCGCGTCAAAACAATCCCTAAAATTTTCGAGGCTTTCACCGCATCTTGGCCAAAGGTCTCGTAAAAATCCCCTACCCGGAACAATAAAATAGCCCCCGGGTATTTCGCCTTGATTTGATTAAACTGCCTTGAAAGAGGAGTTTCCCCTTTTTTCAATGGCTCCTCTCCGTTGTCTGCTTTCCGTGCCAAATATTTCTTTTCTATTAATGACAAAAATAAACCAAATTTTCTATTTTTGATTTCTCTAAACCAGATTAACAAAATGATTAATTCTTCAATTTACATTAAATCTCAACAAGAAGTTTTCGATGTAGTGATCGTAGGTTCCGGTGCGGGTGGCGGTATGGCCGCTCATACACTTGCCAAGGCCGGAGCGAAAGTTTGCGTACTAGAAGCTGGACAGCCTTTTGACCCAGCAGACCCTAAGGATATGACCCAAATGAAATGGCCTTACGAATCGCTTCGTAGAGGTTCAAGTAGCTCCCTACGTAATTTTGGTGATTTTGATGCTGCCTATGGTGGATGGGATATTGAAGGCGAACCCTATACCCGTAAAAATGGGACGAAGTTTGATTGGTTTCGTTCTCGGATGGTAGGTGGACGCACGAACCATTGGGGACGTATTTCCTTACGTTTTGGACCAGATGATTTTAAAAGAAAAAGTATCGATGGCTTAGGCGATGACTGGCCTATCGGATATGATGATATGAAGCCTTTCTATGATAAGGTGGACAAAATGATTGGGGTTTTTGGAACAAATGAAGGGCTAAGAAACGATCCAGACGGCTATTTCTTACCTCCTCCTAAGCCTCGTTTACATGAATTGATGATCAAAAAGGCGAATAAAGCTTTAGGCATCCCAACCTATCCGTCGCGTATGTCAATGCTTACAAAGCCCATCAATAACGAGCGTGGCTCTTGTTTCTATTGCGGTCAATGTAACCGAGGATGTTCTGCTTATGCTGACTTCTCGTCCTCATCCGTTTTAATTAAACCTGCTGTAAACACGGGAAATACGACCGTTTTACCATTTGCAATGGCGCGTGAAGTAATGACAGATCCCATCACTGGTTTAGCTACTGGGGTTTCTTATGTACATACAGGCACGATGATGGAATACTCTGTGAAAGGAAAAATCGTTGTTTTAGCTGCATCAGCAGGAGAAACTGCGCGTCTATTATTGAATTCGAAAAGTTCTCGTTTCCCGAACGGTATCGCTAATTCAAGCGGGGTCGTTGGAAAATATATCAATGACTCTACCGGAGCTTCTCGTTCCGCTATTATACCATCTCTATTTGATCGCAAGCGCTACAATGAAGATGGTGTGGGGGGTATGCACGTTTATACTCCGTGGTGGTTAGATAACACAAAATTAGACTTCCCTCGCGGATACCACATCGAATATGGTGGAGGAATGGGAATGCCTAGTTATGGTTTTGGCTGGGGAATTGAAGGACTAAATGGGCGTGAAAATTTCACTAGAGACGGTATGAAAAAAGCCGCTGGTGGATACGGAGCTACCTTGAAAGAAGATTACCGCCGTTTCTATGGCGCTTATGTTAATTTTGCTGGACGTGGGGAACCAGTTCCTCTTGAGGACAATTACTGTGAAATCGATCCAAACGTAGTGGACAAATTCGGAATTCCTGTACTTCGCTTCCACTACAAATGGAGCGATTACGAAATAAAGCAGGCTAAACACATGCAAGATACTTTCGAGGAAATTATTCACTCGTTAGGTGGTGAGGCAATGGGTAAAAAACCAGGTGCTGAAAACAATTATGGCTTAGCAGATCCAGGGCGAATCATTCACGAAGTAGGAACAGCTCGTATGGGTAATGATAAAAAGACTTCAGTTCTGAATTCAAATTGCCAGGCGCACGATGTGAAAAACTTATTTGTGGCAGATGCGGCACCATTCGTTTCTCAAGGAGATAAAAATGCAACATGGACTATTCTTGCTTTATCCCTACGCACATCAGAATATATTATTGATCAACGTAAAAAAGGCAACCTGTAAGATGAAAAGAAGAGACTATTTAAAAAATATGGGCTTAAGTTCACTGGGCTTAGCCGTTTTCAATCCAGATGAAAAAGCGATTGAGAATTTAGAATTAGGAAAAGTTCCGGTCAAAAGACCGAATGGTCGTACGCAAGAAGAGGCGGAGATGGAAGCTCGTCTGAAGGCGGAGGTGTTTTTAAACGCACATGAATTAGCAACCATTACGATTCTTTCCGATATCATCATCCCAGCGGATAAAAAATCAGGAAGCGCCTCTCAATCTGGTGTTACAGCTTTCATTGAATTTATTGTAAAAGATAAACCAGAATTCAAGACGCCTATGCGCGGTGGATTACGTTGGTTAGATGTGGAATCAAACAAACGTTTTCAGAAAAATTTCACTGAAATCACCCCCTCTCAACGCCTAAATATCGTAGACGATATAGCGTATCCGGGTAAAACGCCAAAGCATTTGACGCAAGGGGAATCCTTCTTTACCTTAATGCGTAATCTAACTGCGACAGGTTTCTATACTTCGAAAATGGGTATAGGAGATTTAGACTATAAAGGAAATACGCCAAACCAATGGAATGGTGTTCCTGACGAAGTTTTAAAACAATACGGTTTGAGTTATGACGCCTAATCGTGTCGTAAAACCACGTATTTTCCAATCCATTCCAGGCCTCGTGGCGGGTGTTAGCACCCGCCACGGTGGTGTAAGTGAGGCTCCGTATTCCTCCTTAAACTTAGGAGTTCATACCGATGATGAACCAGCGGTCATCGAACAAAATCTTTCCATTTTCTGCGCTGATTTAGGAATTTCACCCACAGACTTAGCCCGTTCCTATCAGGTTCATGGTGATAAAATTTGGGTGACAGGTCGCCCAGGTTATCAATCAGGCTTTGACGCGATGATTTCTGTCCAGCCTGGCGTTTTTGCAGGCGTAGGAATCGCTGATTGCACCCCCATTTTACTGGCTGATCCGGTGACACGGGTTTGTGCTGCCATTCATGCAGGATGGAAGGGAACTGTTGCACAAATTGTGGCTAAAACGGCTTCCCGAATGATTGAGAACCGAGGATCTAATCCAGCTGATATTCTCGCCTATATAGGTCCTTGTATTAGTTATCATCGCTTCGAAGTGGGGGAAGAAGTAGCAGCACAATTTTCAGAGGATTTCAAAACACGTAAAGGCCTAAAATGGCACGTAGATTTGAAAGCGGCCAATGCTGCTCAATTGAGATCAGTCGGAATTGAACAAATAGAAATCGATACAACCTGCACAGTAGATAACAATGCAGATTATTTTTCTCACAGAACTGAAAAAGGAATAACGGGTAGAATGCTTGCCTTAATTGGATTTCAAGTTTCTTAAAAACATTTGTCGGTTAATGTTTTCTTTAGGAAGCAACTCGTAGGCTTTTTTGTAGTCTTTTCGTTTCAAATCACCATTCTTAACAGATTGAATGAAACTCATCCAAGCGAATGGATTTGTCAAAGCTAACATAGGACTGCTGAAGAAATTTTTATTGGCCTGAGATGAAATCATCATATCCGAGAAATTTCTAAAATTGGAGGATGTTCCCATTCCTGCCTGCAAGGCGTAGACATTTAATTTAGATTGTTCCAGGTTTTCTCGGGCATTATCGCGCTGTTTCGCATCGCGTAACTCCATGGCTAAGAAAGCTTGTTTGAACTCTTCCTCACTCGAATGTCGAAAGACCTTCACCTCACGTAACATCGTCGTCATTTCTTCCATCGGAATAACTACCTGATGCACTAATTCGGTATCTTTAGGCACGATGTAGTATTTCTTTTGGTAACCGATATAAGAAATAACAAGACTATCCCCAGGGAAAACATACATGTCTGCTTGTCCGAAGTTGTCAGTCAAAGCTCCACGGCCTGCTTGAGGATTAAAAATATAGGCCAAAGGAAGAAACTCCGCATTACTCGATGCCACCACACGACCCTGAAATAGGACTGTTTTATCTTGCCCCTGAGAGAAGGCAGAAAAAGATAGCAAGCTGAAAGCAAGCATACCTAAAACACGAACAGCGAATCGTTTTTTCATAAAGCCGAAATTAACTAAAAAATGAATCCGTTGCTGTTAAAGCCTGTTAAAGCTTTGTGTTGGGAAATAATTTTAAGAAAGTGATAATGAATGGAATCGATAACAAAAGTCCATCAAAGCGATCTAAGAAACCACCATGGCCTGGAATGGTGTCAGCGGAATCTTTAATATTTATACTTCGTTTGAATAATGATTCCACTAAGTCGCCATAAGTACCTGCCACCACGATGATGATTCCAATGCCAAACCATTGCCAAGACTCGTAATTCGTGTAATATATCGATAACAAATATGCCACAATCATAGCTGCAATTAATCCTCCTACACTTCCCTCCCACGATTTCTTAGGTGAAACACGTTCAAATAATTTCGTTTTGCCAAATTTAGTACCTGCAAAATAGGCTCCTGAATCACTAGACCATAATAAAAAAAGACAGCCTAAGATGATTTGAGGATCATAGGTTTCATTCTTTAAAAACGCCAAAACAGTTAATAATGCGAACGGAAGAGCCACATAAATGATGCCTAAGAAAGTGTAAGCAATATTTTTAAATGGCTTTTCATCTTTTGCATTGTATAACTTTATGAAGAATATCAACGCCAATAACGGAGAAAGAATGTAATAATTGGAGTAGGCAATCTCCCCTTTTTCGATAAAAAATGTCAACAAATGAAGTACGACACCACAGAAAGTCCCATAAAAAGTCAATGGTAAATTATCGCTAATACTACCCACTAACTTATAAAACTCCAATTGGGCAGCCACACCAATCAATAGGAACAAGCCTAAGAAAGTATAATCACTGAACAATATGCAGAAAAGCAAAAAAGGTACCGCAATAATGGCTGCGATCACGCGTTGTTGCAAGTTAGACATCTCTCTTAAGCCCATAATCCTTATTTTTCTATTTGAAAGCTATGAAGTCGACGAATATAAAATACGACTAAAGCCAAAGAAATCAACACAGACCACCACGGGGTAATTTCCCCTAATTTCTCTGGATCCACAGCAATTTGCTTCTGCTGATATAAATATTGCATCGTCAGCGCCCATCCATTATTAAAGAAGTGCGCAATGATGGGAATCCAAATATTTCGGTTCCAAACGTATAAATACCCAAAAAACGCCCCGAGCAATAAACGTGGGAAAAAGCCAAAAAACTGAAAATGAATAAAGCTAAATATCGCAGCTGACGTCCAAATAGCTACATGGTGATTGCCTATATAGCGTTCAAACAAATTTTGCAATACGCCTCTAAAAAATAATTCCTCCCCTATTGCCGCTAAACCAGCTATCACAGCTAAACCAATGGCAAAATCAGCCGGACTTTGGAAATTGACTAAAAACTTTGTCAATTCTGCTAGCTGAGTTTCCGAAGCACGCATCCATTTCTCTGTCTCCTCAAATCCAATAGGCAAAACCAAGGATTGATTCCATTGAATAATATATTCAAGCAGCGGCATTCCCACTAAAATCGTGATAATTGACCATAAAAAAATACGGTAATCTGGACTAGGATTGGTAGAAAGGGAGTTTAAATCGCTCTTCTCTGACCAACGCAAATAGGCCCAAGAACTGGCAACAAAGGTAAAAAGAGCCGAAAACCACTGCATGGCCATCATAGCTCTGAAGGCTCTATCGTAATTTTGGGGGTGTGCCATAAAATCCAAAACCAATTTTTGGAATTGATTTACATCCTGCGTGGGAAATCCTACAATTAAAACAACGGACAATAAACCGATAAATTGGCCGATGAAGCCTCCTAAAAGGAAAAATCCAAATAATATTAAAATTTTAGACAGCAAACCGAGGTAACGTTCGGGGCCTTGAAAATTGTTATCTACCATAATGCTCGTAAATTTACGGAATTTTTAATCAGAATGGTAAAGATAGGTAACATCGAGCTAGGCTCATTTCCATTGCTTTTAGCTCCTATGGAGGACGTGTCAGATCCGCCTTTCCGTGCGGTATGCAAGGCAAACGGTGCTGATTTGATGTATACAGAATTTATTTCCTCCGAAGGACTGATTCGAGATGCTGCAAAAAGCGTTCAAAAACTCGATATTTTTGAATATGAACGACCGATTGGGATCCAACTTTTTGGCAGTTCCATCGAAACAATGGCCTCTTGCACGGAAATTGCGACCAAGGCTGGACCTGATTTAATTGACATCAATTACGGTTGCCCAGTCAAACAGGTAGCCTGCAGAGGTGCTGGAGCTGCTTTATTACAAGATATTCCCAAAATGGTAGCCATGACCAAGGCGGTTGTGGATGCCACCCATTTACCTGTAACTGTCAAAACACGCCTAGGCTGGGATGATTCCACAAAAAACATTGAAGATGTAGCTGAACGCCTTCAAGATATTGGAATACAGGCACTCACTGTTCACGGTAGAACGCGTGTACAGATGTACAAAGGCGCAGCGGATTGGGAATTGATTTCTAAAGTGAAGAAAAACCCCCGGATTAAGATTCCGATTTTCGGAAATGGAGACATCGATTCACCAGAGAAAGCCAAAGAATACCGCGATCGCTATGAGGTGGATGGTATCATGATAGGTCGAGCATCCATTGGCTATCCATGGATTTTCAATGAAATCAAGCATTATCTAGCAACTGGAGAACATTTAGACCCTCCTACCCTGCAACAACGTCTTCAAGTTTGTCTTGATCACCTCGATTTTTCGATACGCTGGAAGGGAAATCATGGGGGAATCGTCGAAATGCGACGCCATTACGCGAATTATTTCCGTGGAATGGACCATTTTAAACCTTTCAGAACACGTTTAGTGACAACCTATGACTTCGAAGAAATCAAAGGAATTCTAAACGAAATCTCAGCACATTATGCTGGAGAACCTTTACACGCCTAATGGAAAACAAACAAAAATCTCCTGTATTACTCGTCATTTTAGCCTTTATCGCTTTGTCGTTAATTTGGGGTAGTTCTTTCATTTTAGTCAAGAAAAGTTTAGCCTATTACAGTTCTCCACAAGTGGGTGCCTTGCGCATTTTTGCGGCCTTCATCTTCTTTATTCCGGTGTTTATAAAACAAAAACACGAAGTCAAAAAAGAACATTGGAAGAGTTTTTTATTAGCTGGTTTGACAGGGAATTTAATGCCAGCCATCTTATTTTCTATAGCAGGAAAGCATTTAACATCTGCCCTATCAGGTATGCTGAATGCTTTTACGCCACTTTTTACATTGATCGTCGGAATTCTTTTGTTTAAACAAGGCTTTCAATGGCGCCAAATGCTAGGTATCGTACTAGGTATCGCTGGTTGTTTTGGCTTGATCGTAGGTGGTGAAGGTTTTCAGTTAGACTTTAATTACCATGCGCTTTGGGTAGTGTTAGCCACCTTCTTATACGGCATTAATTTGCACATCATTAAGACAAAACTTTCAGGATTAAACCCCTTCACATCTACCTCAGGAATATTTATGGCGATAGGACCCTTGTCATTGATCCTGTTAGCCTCCACCGGATTCTTCTCACAAAAGATTGAATGGTGGCCATTTTTAGCGGCTTGCTCTTTAGGCGTTTTCGGCTCTGCTATTGCGATGGTTTTATTTAATCAACTGATCAAATGGACAAATGCGATCGTCGCTAGTTCCGTTACCTATATCATTCCGATTGTTGCAGTGGGTTGGGGTGTCTTCGATGGTGAACAAGTTTATTTATCACAATTTATTGCGATGATCGTCTTGCTTATCGGAGTATACGAAATCAATCGATCAAAGGCTTGATCTTGACTCAATGATAGGCCCACGTGTTCCTATCCCATTTTCATTGAAAGCTTCAATTTGGAAATAATAGGTCTTTCCGCGGTCCATGGATTTGAAATAATACTCATTACTACCAAAAACCTGCACCGAAGTGTACATTTTATCTGGGGCAATCCCGGAGTAAATGACATAACCGGTTGCTTTCGGATCATGTCCCCACTTTAACCAAGCACTTCTAGAATCGTGTTCCCCGCGCAATACCAACAGATCCTTGATCGTACCAGGCTTCGAACCATGGCCAAAACCAAAAGCCCGAATACCTGAAATCGCAAATTTCCCAGCTGCCATATGGTAATTGACTAACTTTAGATAGCGCACTTCTACTGGCTTCTCGATTTCCACATAATCATGCGGAATATCTGTCTTGTTTTTAGACTTATCAATAATCAGCTGCCAGCTTTTACCATCCTTACTTCCGAACACCTGGTATTGGTGGTAAATCCCATTCATCTTCCCTAAAAAACTGGAATCCACATCCTGATCCGCGTAATTTATCTGCAAAGCCTTCAAGGTAGAAACCTCTCCTAAATCCGTTTCAATAAACTCCCCCTTATTATTCGAAGCCGCAGACCAATAGGTCTTCATCTGCTCATCCACCGCAAAATTCGCCGAATAACCCGGCAAACTGGAGGACACTTGCACCGGTTTATTGTAATTCAACAACATCCAACCCGTAAATAATTCGGAAGGAACATCGACCTTTTTCGTCGGCATTCGATGCGGATAATCACCATAAGCCGTATTCGTGTACAAAATTCCGTCTTTATCAAAATACGTAGGCCAAAGCCCCAGGCGACGCTCAAAACTATTTTTCACCGCGATGGTAATGGTGGATACATGCCACCAATTGCCAAATTCTCCTTCGAAAGTTGCCCCATGACCAGCCCCACGCGTAAATCCCCCCGGCTTAAACGAGAATGGGTTATGCGATTGATAAGTAAAGGGTCCCATCGGATGATCCGAAGTATACACCCCGTCGCCATAGGCAGAGAATTCGGTCCCTGGTGCCCCATATTGCAAATAATATTTACCCTTGTACTTATTCATCCAGGCCCCTTCCATGAAAGGTTTTAAGAAAGTATTGTCTTGGTATTCCCCAAAACGCTCCCAACCATGCACCTCATCATTCAGCTTAATCAAATCTTTGCGTTCACCTATCGGCTGCAGCGTTTTGCGATCTAATTCCTGTCCATACATCGGGTAAAAATTGCTAGATCCGTGGTATAAATACAAACGGTTATCATCGTCCAAGAAGAAAGCCGGATCCCAAGCTCCTGCCGTGAAGGCGTGAACGGCCTCTTTCCAGGTATCTGTTTCTGGTTTTTGAGAATACCAAAGTGTAAAGTCCTTCGCATAAGTCGAACCGATAACTAATAAGCTATCTCCTAACGTTAATGTAGCCGGAGCACATAATTCATCAAAGACTTTGTGGTAGGGTTGTAAAAAACGACGCGAAACAAAGTTCCATTTTAGCATGTCTTTGCTCCACCAATAACCCCACTGATTCGTCGAAAACAAATAATATTTCCCCTGAAAATAAGAAATAACAGGGTCTGCGGTGGCTCTATGTCGCCCCTGTTCAGAGAAATTAGGAATGGGAGTGAACCCATAATCCAAGTTCATTGGGTTACAGTAAGTGGATTGCGTTTGGCTGGAAATGCTTTGCGAGGTAACAGTAAATGCAAAAGACAAAATAAAAAGCAAAAATGCTGGAACAATTTTCATAGTTTTGAGGTCATATAGGTGCCGGGCTTAGCTGGCCATAATATGGACAAAGTAAATAAATTTCAGGGAATTATTTGGGCTGCGGTACTGATCACGTTGTGGACCGCAAATTTAGTCTATTGGATACAGGTCGATTTCAGTTGGTCAGACCCTTTTGTATACCTTTCGATTCTGTTTCAAACCCATTTATATACCGGCTTATTTATCACTTCGCATGATGCAATCCATGGAGTTGTTTATACGGAAAATCCCCGTCTGAATCACGCCATCGGACGCTTTTGTACCCTTCTTTTTGCCTTTAATGATTATAGTACGTTGCGCGCAAAGCACCACCTGCACCACGCGCACGTAAACACAGAAGGAGATCCAGACGTGCACCAGGGGCCGTTTTTAATCTGGTGGTTCAAATTTATTTGGCAATATGTGACCTGGAAGCAAGTATTGGCCATGGCGATTACTTATAATGTATTGAAAATTTGGTTCCCCATGTGGAATTTGATTTTGTTCTGGGAGCTTCCGGCTATTTTGAGTACGCTGCAATTGTTCATTTTTGGGACCTACCTCCCCCACCGGGGTGAACATGCGCCGGATAACAAACAGCAATCTAGAAGTCAGGGTAGAAACCACGTTTGGGCCTTTATATCTTGCTACTTTTTTGGCTATCATTTTGAGCATCACGCGCATCCCTATTTGCCATGGTATAAATTACCACAAGCAAAGGACGAAAGCCTTGCCTAGACCTAGATTTTTCCTAAATTTGCATCGCACAAAATCGACATAAACGATCCCCTCATGAAAGAACCTAAATACAAGCGCATTTTACTTAAACTTTCAGGCGAATCTCTTTCGACAGATGGAGAGGTAATCGATCCGACTATTTTAGGTCAATATGCGGCTGAAATCAAGAAAGTGCATGATTTAGGCGTAGAGGTTGCTATAGTAATTGGCGGAGGAAACATCTTCCGTGGTGCCAGTGCAGCGAAAGCGGGCATTGACCGTGTTCAGGGTGATTATATGGGCATGCTAGCCACGGTAATTAACGGGATGGCTGTTCAGGCTTCTTTGGAAAAACAAGGATTGTACACCCGCATGATGACAGCAATCAAGGTCGAGGCAGTGTGCGAACCATTTATCCGTCGCCGCGCGATGCGACACTTAGAAAAAGGACGTATTGTGATCTTCGGAGCAGGAACAGGTAACCCTTATTTCACAACGGATTCTACCGCATCACTTAGAGCAATTGAAATCGAAGCAGATGTGGTTTTAAAAGGAACACGCGTAGACGGTGTGTATACATCAGATCCAGAAAAAGATACTACTGCTACCCGTTACACGAAATTAAGCTTCACAGAAGCAATCTCTAAAGGGTTAAAAATCATGGATACAACGGCATTTACCTTATGCCAAGAAAATAATGTTCCCATCATTGTATTTGACATGAATAAAGAAGGGAATTTAGCGGCCTTAGTTTCAGGTGAGGACGTCGGTACATTAATTAGCTAATTGAAAAATGGAAGAAATTGAATTCTATATTGAAGCAGCAGTCGAAACCATGGACGGCGCTATCAAGCACTTAAACATTGAATTATCTAAAATCAGAGCAGGAAAAGCACACACATCTATGTTAGATGGCTTGACCATTGATTATTACGGCATGCAAACACCCATTTCTGGCGCTGCCTCTATTACTACTCCTGATGCGCGTACAATTGCGATTAAGCCATTTGAGAAAGGTATTTTTGGGGAAATCGAAAAATCAATCCGTAATTCTAGCTTGGGATTAAATCCAATGAATGATGGTGAAATCATTCGTCTTTCTATTCCTCCATTAACGGAAGAGCGTCGCCGTGATTTAGTAAAGCGAGTAAAACAAGAAATTGAAGTAGCTAAAATAAACATCCGTAATGCACGCCAAGACGGAAACAATAGCATTAAGAAATTAAAGGGAGATGGCGTATCGGAGGATGCGATTAAAGAGGCGGAAGATAAGATTCAAAAGAAAACAGATGCCTATATCTTGAAGATAGACCAAGTTTTCAACGAAAAAGAAAAAGACATCATGTCAGTATAAAAATCAAAGCCTCGAAATTCGAGGCTTTTTTATTCCTGCATTCCTAGCGCATAACCCATCTCCAGCATCCGACGAATATCCATTTTCGTGAAACGCTGAATATCGATACTTAAGGGCTGCAAAGGTCGAATAATTTGCAACTTTACTTCAGATCGTTGCAGGCGAAGGTCCGCATTTAAAATCTCATTCACCGCAATATCCATCACCCGGTCAACTAAGGCTAACAAATCACCTGAATCAAAATCCCCACCCTCAATCATCTCCGTATGACAGGCGATAACAACAACTTCTGTTGCACCATCTAAGATGGCTTTATGAAGTGGCGCTACGTCACGCAAACCACCATCTAAGTAGGATTTCCGTTTCTCGCCCTCAATCTTCACCACGGGCATCAAAATAGGCACAGCAGAAGAAGCCATTAAATAGTCCAGAAAATTATCAAAACTAGGATCTACATAATGCATCGCTCCTTCGATTACATTGACAGCCCCAACTTTCAAACCCACAGGACTTAACTGCAAATTGCGAATGCTCAACACATCTGACAAGAGATTACGGAGAGGAGTCGTGTCCACGAGGCCTTTGAACTTCTTTGTCAAAGCAGTCCATCCTAATTCAAAGATATTAAAGGGCTTAGATAAGCTTTTCGGATGCGTAATGCGCGTCTCCCAAAAATCCCATAAATCTTGCGCTGCCTGTGGAAAAGAAATCGGAATCCCCTCATGGACTTGGTGCCCAAATTGATTCACCAAATAGGCCGCATTTAAGCTACCAGCTGACACACCGTAAATGGCATCCGGCTGATATCCCTTCTCAAAAAGTGCTTTAATGACCCCAGCTTGAAAGGCCCCTTTTACGGATCCTCCTGCTAAGACTAAAATCTTGCTCATAATGCCTGTTTATTCACAATTCTGTTTAAATTTACGCAATTTACTGGCCTAAACAATCCCCATGCCTTACTCCATCTCTTCTATTCAAGCCCCTATCGATGAATCGATGAAGGCATTCGAAGGGAAGTTCAAAACTTTCATGAAGACAAAAGTGATGTTGCTCGACACCATCATGCATTATATTGTCCAAAGGAAGGGAAAACAGATGCGTCCGATGTTTGTTTTTTTGACAGCAGGCTGTGTAGGAGAAATAACGGAGAAAACTTTCAGGGGTGCCGCTTTAATCGAATTATTGCACACAGCAACATTAGTACACGACGATGTCGTTGATGACTCGAATTATAGAAGAGGATTCTTTTCCATCAATGCTATTTGGAAGAATAAAATCGCCGTTTTAGTAGGAGATTATTTATTATCTAAAGGTCTATTGCTTTCTGTCGAGCACGAAGATTTCGATCTTTTAAAATCGGTTTCTACCGCGGTGCGCGAAATGGCAGAGGGCGAATTATTGCAAATTGAGAAAGCTAGAAAACTAGACATCACAGAAGAGATCTATTTCGATATCATTACCAAGAAAACAGCGACCTTAATTGCAGCCTGCTGCGCAGTGGGATTTCAATCCGCTGGGGCTGATGCAGAAATGGTAGAAAGAGCGCGTTTATTCGGAGAAAAAGTGGGCATTGCCTTTCAAATTAAGGATGACTTGTTTGACTACGGAGATGCTGAAATTGGGAAACCTTTGGGAATTGACATCAAAGAAAAAAAGATGACTTTACCACTCATTTATGCCCTTCAAAATACCGACAACTCGACTAAAAAGCACATCATTCAATTGATCAAAAAAGAATCAGAAGATTCCAATAAAGTAAAAGAGGTTATTGATTTTGTTAAATCAACAGGAGGCCTATCCTATGCAAATAAAAAGATGAATGAAATCGCAGAGGAAGCGAGAACTATCTTAGCCACCTTCCCTGCCTCCGAGTACAGAAACTCGTTAGGAGATCTCATTAGCTACACCATAGAACGCAATAAATAATCAAACGCGCTGATTAAGCCATAAAAAAAGGGAACCCACAATAGGTTCCCTTTTCTATTTTATTGGAGAGATTAACGTGGGCCGCCGCCGCCGAAGCCTCCGCCACCGCCACCCATACGCATGCCAGGCATACCCATTGGTTGAACTGGTGCCGCTGGTGCATCGCTCTCTCCCTTCGTATCATCATTATTAACTGATTTCTTCTTCTTCGTAGGTCCGAATGACATCTTACCGATTCGGTAAGAGAAATTGATTTTAAAGTTCATATTTTTCAACGTGTTCTCACTCTTAGAATTGATAATTGGAGTTTGAGTTTCGCTACGAATAATAAAACCATTTGGAGTAAAGAAATTCTCCGCACCAAAACCAATACTTCCTTTCTTATTCTTGAAGTCCTTTTTAAAGCTTAAGCTATAGATTCCAAAGCCGCCTTGAGACCCTTGTAACTGAACTTGATTTACACGATAGAACGAGAAGATTTGGGCTCCCCATCCATTACCCATATTGTAATTACCATAGACACGGAAGTTAGACTGAAGACCCTGGTTCTTCGCATTTAACAATGGATCAGGTACATTATTGGCTAATACAAGATAAGAAAGGTCTCCCCCACCACCGATCATTAACTTATTAGATAAATTCACATTTAAATTAATGTTCATACCGTAGGCATCTTCATTACCGATATTTTGAGAAGTTGTTTTTACTGTATCTCCAACTACCTCTCTGATTTGATTAATCGCACCAGTCGTATTTCTCACAAAGAATGAGGTCGAAACGTAGGTTTGCTTAATGAATTTGCTGTAAGACACCTCGTAGTTGTTCGTGAATTCAGGAGCAAGGGTAGGATTACCTGTCGAGATATTCAAAGGATTCGTTGCGTTTACGTTTGGATTCAAGTTCTGAATACCCGGACGTTGAAGACGGCGGTTATAGCTGAATCTCCAAGTTCCTGATTTAAAAGTCTTTGACATATTAAAGCTAGGCACTAATACACCATAGGCCGGAATTACGGTATTTTGACCTTCTTTCTTTAAGAAGCTGGCTGAAATATCCGTGTATTCATAACGAAGACCCGTTTTTATGCTCCACTTGTTTTTCGTTGTCACCGTGTATGAACCATATGAGCTGTAAATATATTGGTTATAGTCAAACACGTTGGATGGCAAAATCGCTGAATTGACTTGTGTATAAATTCCATTTGATCCAGCTAAAAACGATTTATAATCCGAGGTTACATTACGGATGATAGCTTTAGAACCAAACTCTAACATTTGATTTTTAGAAATGGGGGTTTGGTAATCTAGCTGGAAGGTTGCCTCCTCATTATAAGAAGAATTCTCATTCTTGACTGAACTCATAATCTCTGACATAGTCGATTTAGGATTCATAATCAAGTTATAGAAATCATTAGCTCGATTGTTACGGCTATACATGGACAAGATCGAGAACTCTTTTTGAGGTTTTTCAAAAGTATGTGTATAATCCACATTGATATCAACGTTAGCCGAGTTATCTAAGGAATTAGTATTACGAAGTGATGTGATTACCCCGTTTCTGATTTGCTGTAAACCATCTTGCCAGTTATTTCCGTTACGTAAACCAAAACGTGAACTTGCTGTAATGGAATTGAATTTATTGATGTCCCAATCAAAACCTAATTGGTAATTCCCAAACAATCCTTCCCGGAGAGTCTCCGCTGTCTGAACGTTAGTCGTCTGTAAACCATTATTGGTCGTGATTTGAGTACTTTGAAATTTACCAATCACATTATACTCTGAACGTCCAAAACCACCTAGAGACATTCCCCAATTTTTGTTTCTAAAGTTTCCATTTAATGATAAATTCGAACCACGGACACCTGCAGAAGAATCAAATGAAAGTGTTAATCCCTGTAAAGTATTCTTTTTCGTTACGATATTAATAATACCTGCTGAACCTTCTGCATCATATCTTGCTGAGGGAGATGTAATAACCTCCACCGTTTTAATCATATCAGCTGGAATTTGACGAAGGGCATCCGCAATACTAGAAGCCATAATAGTAGATGGCTTGTTATTAATAAGCACCTTCACACTCGTAGAACCACGTAATGAAGGGTTACCATCTAGGTCGACAGAAAGCATAGGAACTTTTTTCAAGACATCCGTTGCATCTCCCCCACGATTCGAGGCATCTTTTTCTGCATTGTATACCGTACGATCCACACGCTCTTCAATTAAGGCGCGCTGGCCTTCTACTGTTACCTCTGAAAGCATTTTAGAACTTTGTGCTAATTTAATCACACCTAAATCCTGGTCATCATTCTTTTCAGTCACATTCACAAAAATTGTTTTGCTATCATACCCAATGAATGATGCCACAATTTTATACGATCCTACTGCGACTTTATTTAAGGTAAATTTACCTACGCCGTCTGCAACAGTACCATCGACTGGTTTATTGGTCTTGGTATTGATAAGGGCCAAAGTGGCGAATTCCACTGGCTTTGAATCTGTCGAATCTAAAAGGAATCCGATGATTTTTGCACTTCCTTTAGGCGTCGATTGCGCTGTACCAGGAATAACTGTCTCTTTCTTAGGCGCTGCACCGAAACCACCAAATCCACCAGGAACTTGAGAGATAGCCGTAAATGATAAGCTCATCAGTGCGAATAATGTGATAATTTGTTTCATTATGTGTTGTTTAAAATCGTATTTAACGAATGCAAAATTTGAACATTCTATTTAAAGGCCTTCTTTTTTGCGACCAAAATGGGTAATTTGTAGTCCAATATCATGATCAAACTCCAAACACCTCGTCTTACTTTAATCCCATTGAACCACCAGCAATTGTTAATCTGGAAGCAATTGGGGCGCAAAGGTCTAGAAAAAATACTAGAACTTCAACCTAACACTTGGGAAATGGAATTGTTTTATGAGCAAGAAACCATTCAAGCATTAAACAATTATTGGATTCCTCAGACGGCTAAATTTCCCTTGGATTTTTATTGGTACACAAATTGGGAAATAATCCTCAACTCCACGTCCTGCTCTGTAGGGGGATTAGGACTTGCAGGACTTCCAGATAATGAAGGAACTACCGAGATTGGCTATGCGTTAGATCAGAAATACAGAGGTCAAGGAATCGCTACGGAGGCTGTGCAAGCTTTATGCGATTGGGCATTTCAAGATACTGAGCTAAGGGTATTGCGAGCAGAAACACCGGTGGATAATGAAGGATCACAACGGGTTTTGGAGAAAAATCACTTCTTTCAAACGGGTAAAAAAACACTAACGCTAGAAAACCCGATACAAGTTTTCACTTGGGAACACCGTCGTTACTGATCTTTTTAAGTATTTTTGCTGAATTGCGAATGTTAGACAGCTAAAAGCATGCAAAATTTTACTTCAGTTAATGACGCCTACAATATTCAAAACTTGGTTAACGAAGCCTTGTTGATGAAGAAAACTCCGTATGCTGATAAGCACATTGGGAAAAACCGTACACTCGGTCTATTATTCTTTAATTCTAGTCTTCGGACGCGACTTTCCACCCAAAAAGCAGCCCAAAACCTCGGAATGGAGGTTATGATTATGAATGTGGGCGCTGATTCTTGGCAATTGGAAATGAACGAAGGCGTCATCATGAACGGTGATAAAGCAGAGCACATTTCGGAAGCTGCAGCAGTAGTAGGTTCTTATTGTGACATCGTCGGTGTGCGTAGTTTCCCAGGTTTAATAGACCGAGAGCTCGATTACAGCGAACAAGTACTCAATCAATTTATAAAATATACTGGTCGTCCTTTGCTCAGCTTAGAGTCTGCCACGCGTCATCCTTTGCAATCCTTAACGGATTTAATTACCATTAACGAATTCAAGACGGTAGAACGCCCTAAAGTGGTGCTAACCTGGGCCCCACACGTGAAAGCGTTACCGCAATGCGTGCCCAATTCATTCTCGGAATGGATGAACAAGGCGGACGTAGATTTTACCATTGCGCATCCGAAAGGCTATGAATTAGCCCCAGAATTCGCTGGTAATGCAAAGATTTGTAACGATCCGAAAGAGGCGTATGAGGGTGCTGATTTTATTTATGCCAAAAACTGGTCATCCTACCAGGACTACGGAAAGATCCTTTCTTCTGATCCAGCTTGGATGGTCGATGCCGCTAAGATGAGCTTGACTAATAACGCTAAATTCATGCACTGCCTACCGGTAAGACGGAATTTAGTCGTGGCTGATGAAGTAATTGATTCTCCTAATTCGATTGTGATTCAGCAAGCTGGAAATCGGGTTTGGGCTGCGCAAGCCGTCTTGAAAGAGATGATATTAACCTTAATGAGAACGGAAAGCCCTTATTTATTCTAGATATGTCATCTAAGCCAAATCTTCAAGTAGTCAAAATAGGCGGGAATGTCATCGACAATCCGAGCGCTTTGGCTAGCTTTTTGACAGATTTTGCTTCACTTGAAGGCCCTAAAATTCTCGTACATGGCGGTGGCAAAATTGCCACACAAATGGCCGTTTCCATGGGAATTGAGAGTAAAATGATCGAAGGAAGACGTGTGACTGACGAAGAGAGTCTTCGGATCGTCACCATGGTCTATGCCGGCTGGATTAATAAATCCATCGTGGCAGACTTACAGGCCCTTTCCTGTAATAGCCTAGGTTTAACTGGATTAGACGGCGGAATCGTTGTTTCCAAGAAAAGAGCAGCTCAGCCGATTGATTATGGTTTTGTGGGTGATATTATACACGTGAATGCGTCCTCACTTTCGGGATTAGTAGAAGCAGGTTTCTCTCCAGTCTATGCTCCCATTACGGCAGATGCATCAGGTCAATTGTTGAATACGAATGCGGATACAATGGCACAGGCTTTGGCTATTGCCCTCTGTTCGGTGTACGACGTTACACTAACCTATTGTTTCGAAAAGAAAGGTGTTTTATTAGATCCTGCAGATGATGATTCTGTTATTTCTTCTATTAATTCTGCCTCTTTTCAAGACCTAAAAGAAAAAGGTATTGTCTCCGCGGGGATGATTCCAAAATTAGAAAATGCCTTAAAGGCCATCTCTGCCGGCGTTTCGGTAGTAAGATTGTGCCATGCGGATAATCTACAGAAAGCAGACATTGGAACTAAAATTAGTGCCTAACATGTACCAAGAATCTCAATTTCTAGTCGCAAAAGACCTATTAGCTCAGCTAATAGCTTGCCCTTCATTAAGTAAAGAGGAGCAAGGGACGGCGCAGATTTTGGAAGATTTTTTTGCGGCGCAGGGCATTTCTACTAAACGTGTAGGGAATAATGTCTGGGCTTCTAATTTGCATTTCGATGCGTCGAAACCCACAATTCTATTGAACTCTCACCACGATACGGTGAAGGCAAATGCCTCTTGGACATTTGATCCGTTCAAGGCTACTGAACAGGAAGGTAAACTTATAGGATTGGGATCAAATGATGCCGGCGCTAGTTTAGTTTGCTTGATTGCCACCTTCGTATCCTTTTACGCAAAAGAGAATCTAGGTTTTAATCTAGTTATTGCAGCTACCGCCGAAGAGGAAATCTCTGGAACAGGTGGAATTGAGGCACTTTTGAAATCTGGCGAATTACCTCACATCGATTTTGCAATCGTGGGTGAACCGACGGATTGCGCCATGGCTATCGCCGAAAAAGGTCTGATGGTGGTAGATGCGAAAGTAAAAGGAATTGCAGGACATGCGGCAAGAAATGAGGGGGTGAATGCGATTTATTTAGCATTAGAGGATATCCAAAACATCCAAAACCATTCGTTCGCGAAGGTTTCCGAGCTATTAGGGCCTGTAAAAACAACGGTAACTGTCATCAATGCAGGCAAGCAGCATAACGTAGTTCCTGATACCTGTGATTACGTAATTGATTGCCGGGTGAATGAATGTTATTCGCTAGAGGAGGTATTAGCTGAATTGAAAACGATCGTTGAGGCAGAATTAACTCCGCGGTCTATGCGCCTACATTCCAGCAAGATGGAGGAAACGCATCCACTCGTTCAAGCGGCAAAAGAATTAGAGATTCCTTTATTCGGATCACCTACCCTGTCTGATCAAGCTTTACTAACGATACCTTCTGCGAAAATCGGTCCCGGACACTCCAGCAGATCCCACACGGCAGACGAATTTATCTTCTTGGATGAACTAAAACAGGGCATCCAAACCTATCAGAATTTATTACTCCAACTAAGCATTTAATACCGTGGCAAAACTTTGGCAAAAAGAAAATCAGACGACAGACGCTAAAATCGAAAAATTCACGATTGGGAATGACCCCGTGTATGACTTGCAATTAGCGCGCTATGATGTGCTGGGTTCCCTGGCTCACATCACGATGCTAGAAAAAGTAGGACTTTTAGGTGCTGAGGAATTAGGGCCACTTTGCACTGAATTGAAGGCAATTTATGCGCAAATCGATGCAGGCGATTTCACGATCGAAGACGGAATGGAAGACGTTCACTCCCAAATCGAGTATTTATTAACACAGAAATTAGGTGATCAGGGCAAGAAAATCCATGCGGGACGTTCCAGAAACGACCAGGTTTTAGTGGATTTAAAGTTATTCATGCGGGCTGAAATCCAGCACATCGCTGAGGCGGTGGAGCGTTTATTTGATTTACTACTTGCCAAAAGCGAAGCGCATAAAAACGATTTATTACCCGGTTACACGCACTTGCAGATTGCAATGCCGTCTTCGTTCGGACTTTGGTTCGGAGCCTATGCGGAAAGCCTGGTAGAGGATATCGAGTTGTTAGAGGCGGCCTTCCGTTTGGCGAACAAGAACCCATTGGGTTCTGGCGCGGGATATGGATCTTCGTTTCCTTTGGACAGAAAATACACCACCGAGTTATTAGGCTTCGAATCGCCTCATGTAAACGTAGTTAACGCCCAATTATCGCGTGGAAAGACTGAATTATATGTCTTAACGGCCATCGCACAGATCGCCACTACGCTGAGCAAATTAGCGATGGACGTGTGTTTGTACAATTCTCAAAACTTCGGTTTCATCGAACTACCTAGCTCACTAACGACTGGCAGCTCGATCATGCCACACAAAAAGAACCCAGACGTAGCCGAATTGCTCAGAGGAAAAGCCAACAAATTAAAGGCTCTGCCTAACCAATTGCAGTTATTAACGAGCAATTTGCCATCTGGTTATCACCGCGAATTCCAGTTAACAAAGGAATTATTGATGCCAGCTATCGAAGAAGTTTTAGATGGTTTAGAGATCACCCACTACATGGTCAGTCATATGAAAGTAAAGAAAGACCTCTTAGTAGACTCGAAATACGATTTATTGTTCTCGG